>JAJDAG010000122.1 GCA_029262005.1 Candidatus Zhuqueibacterota bacterium
ATGTCAAGACCAAAATCAGTCATGTAGAGTGCGCCTTGGGCGCACATCCCTCAAGATAAGACAGAGAGACGGGTGGGATATTGCTGTCAAAGAATAAATCACGGAGGGAAAAAAGAGAATCTGAGCTGGTGAACAATATAAAAGATTGGCCGTGGTCAAGAAGTGTTCATCATTATATTGAAAATGCAAATTATGACATGGGGCTCGACAGAGGACATGTCTGTGTTGGACAACGACATTTTTGGAGAATAAGATGTGCGCCCAGGACGTACCTTACAGGACTTGAAATAAAAGTTGATCCGAATGATTATAATAGCTAACCTGACACACTCACAATTTATGGCCAAAAGTCATGCATCCGATTGTCACTCAGGAGGAGTCCGTTTGCTAAAGCTAACTGAGGTTGGTTAAAAAGATTCTTCTCGAACGACAAAGGTGCTATGAATTAAGCAGGTTAAAGTGCTCAATCTTTTTTGTATTCAAGCTTACGCCATAAGGTACATCTAATAATAGCATTAAGGAGGAACAAATGAACATTAGCATCGCTCTCATCTTCATGTTTTCATTGTTACTAAACTTTCCATCTTCAACGATAGCGCAAAACTCAAAGATACGCCGTAGCTTGAAAGCGAGTGTGACTCAGAGATTAGGAGTTGACACCGATATTACTATCGAATATGCCAGGCCAGCTGTCAACGGCAGAAAAATATGGGGCGAACTGGTACCTTACGGCTTGACATCTGGTAGTGAAAACCCAAAGCAGAAACCATTTCCCTGGCGTGCTGGCGCAAACGAAAACACCACTATCGAATTCAATAAAGATATCCTAATCGAAGGACAAAAAATATCTGCCGGGAAATATGGCTTACATATGATACCATCAGAGAAAGACTGGGTCATCATATTTAGCAGGAATAACTCCGCATGGGGCAGCTTTTCCTATAATCCAGAAGAAGACGCACTGCGTGTTACAGTGACACCGGCAGGAGCCCCTCATCAAGAATGGTTAATGTTTGGATTTGAAGATTTGGCTGGAACTTCAGCAACAGCCTTTCTTCACTGGGAGAGATTAAAACTGCCCTTCACAATCAAACTAGCCGGAGAAGAAGGAAGCAAGTAATTAATTTTTTTCTGCACGGGATAAATAAAACAGTCCTGCAGGGTTCGCCTTTGGCGCACATCCTGCAGGAGCTAAACAGATAAAGATAAACTTGAATTAAAATGAACATTGTTCATATACGCCGGATATCACTTATCGCATGTCATTAAATCCTTTGTAACACAACATATTTATATAACGCTAAGTCTCAACTTCTAATTTTGATTAGCGGCTTGGTAGGCTGCGTTCATCTTCTTGAACGCAGCATTAGGGGCAACTAACAATTTCCTAAACCTGTCATTCCGAGCAGCGCGTTCCGCAGCGATGGAAGAATCTGTTTTTGCAGCATAATAGAAGTGCGGCAACAATCGTTACAATAGAACAGAATTAACTGTGCATTTTACAGATTTCTCACGCCGGCAAACAACGCCGGATTCGAAATGACAGTGGGGATTATATGCGTTGCGAGCGTAACACTATCATAAATTGATTATGCCTAAATCTAAAATTGTATATCAAGCAGACCAGGAAGTAATCGGCAAACATTTAAAATCTAATGAATGGGTTATGTATTCAGGTAAACTGACTATTTATGACAGAAAAACGAATCCCATCGTCCTGAAGTTGGTTAGCGAGATTTATGGTTCGTTCATTGGAGAATTCATGGACGAAAAGAAAGAATTTAAAGCTGATTCCGTATCTGATGTTTACGGTAAACTTGCAAAATGGTATTATAAAAACGGAATTATATTTCAGAATTAATAAAGTACGGCGGCACAACAAAAAATATAGATCATTTTCAGTAAGTGGAGTAGGCTGGTACCCTCCGACTTGGGGCAACACAAACACGGTTATATCAATAATGCACAAGATTGGCAATGGGTCAAGTTTTCATCGCTATTTATGGCCTTGATATTATGTAAAAGAATGGGGAAACAGTGAGAACAGAGCAATGCTTGCTGCCAATTGGAAGAGCAAAGTAACAGGTGCAGAAAGACCTCACCCTGCAAATAACCAACTTATTGAGAAAGGCATAATAGAGTAAATATGAAAAATAAAATTTTAGAAATTAAACCTCTGGGTTTTCCCTGGGAAACAAAGGACCCCTTTCTTTTTTGTGTGCACCACAGAGACGAATATCCAAGGGGAAATGAACAAATGGGAATAGATTTTGACGATTTAAGGGGCAGAAACATTGGTCAGGATTTTACCACGAAAGATGGTTGGAGAATGTACCACGGCAGCACGGTTCCGGGGTTTCCGGTTCACCCTCACAGAGGGTTTGAAACAATAACCATTAACAAGGAAGGCGTTGTTGACCATTCAGATTCACTCGGCGCCGCCGGGCGATTCAGAGAAGGGGATGTACAATGGATGACTGCCGGAAAAGGCTGTCAGCATGCAGAAATGTTTCCGTTGCTCAATCAAGACACGCACAATCATTTAGAAATATTCCAGATATGGTTAAACTTGCCAAAAGCAAGTAAGTTTGTAGAGCCGCATTATAGAATGCTTTGGCAGGAAAACATTCCGGTTGTTACTGTTAAGGACGAAAACAACCGCGCCTCAGTAATAAATATCATCGCCGGAAATGTAAATGGCACTCAGGCAGCAAAACCCACACCTGATTCCTGGGCGGCCAATCCTGATAATCTGGTTCAAATTCTAACCACTAAAATGAATGCTCATGCCAAATGGACAATGCCGGCTGTTGCCGGGGAAGCCAATCGTTCGCTGTATTTCTATAAAGGGGCGTCATTAAACATTGAGGACAAAACTATAAAGGAATATCATCTGGCGCATTTAAACGCCAACGAAGACATTGTGTTGGAGAATGGCAATGAAGATGCTTACCTGTTAATTCTTCAAGGCAGGCCCATTAATGAACCCGTGGCACACCATGGGCCATTTGTAATGAACACGCAAGAAGAAATACAACAGACAATGAGAGATTATCAAGAAACACAATTTGGCGGTTGGCCCTGGCCGGAACGCGAACAGGTTCACGGAAAGGAAAGAGGGAGATTCGCCCTGCATGCGGATGGAACAGAGGAAAACAAATAGGAAAGCATTGGAACACAGGAACGTTTGCTGTCAATTTCGGTGAGCACGGTTGATGGCGGCGTGGGAGGCCACCCGACAACTGCCGATATTGGCGCAACGAACAATTTCCCCTAACCAGTCATTCCGAACAGTTTGTACCGCAGGGGATTTCATGGCAAATAGCATGGGGAAATAAATCCCGTGCGAGCGTAGCATACCCGTTTTTTGCATAATTCAGTTTTTTTCTTTTGACATTGTTCATTTACTGTTTTACATTGAGTTAATACACTTTCCACTCCCCCACTCTTCCGACTTCGAGTGTTCGCGATACTACCATGACGGTGGGAGAAGCAAATTGTCGATGAACCAACCATGAGTTGGCAATGCATCTACTGGCGAAACCCAAATTGCTTGAGCACGACACAGGCAACCTATTCTTGCTAAACATTAGAGACTCCCCACTGAAAAAGCCCGTTTGCAGTGGGTTAAACGGTTTATTCTGTTACACAAAAAGCGTCAGTCCACACGTACGATTGCATGCTCGAATGTCGTGAAACGCTGCCGATCAATGCGATTGGAAATGACTGCTCGCGCATCAAGCGCGCGCCATGTTCGGCACGAATGGCAAGTGCCCGACATAAGGCACAGGTCTTCAAAACCATAAGAATCTCTTTTAAGGGAAGAACATGGAAAAAAGCACGATGTTACTGCTGTTGGGCGCAATGTCACTCTCCTGCGCTTTAGGACCGTCTGCGCGAAAACCTTACAAACAGCAGCGAAGGGTAAAACTATTAAAAAAACACATTGAACAACTTAAATCCAACGAACAGCAATTAACACAAATACAGGTTTTCCTTGGCGCTCGACTCAAGCTCGAAGGCAACAAAACTGACGTGCAAAAACATATCACTGAGGCGCATGGAATAAAAGTATATCAAACAGAACGCAAAGATAAACTGGTCTTTGAGCAGCACATTCCAGGGCGAATAATAAGCGCATACGAAGAAGCAAAATTCATAATTTTCGTTAAAGCCATAAAGATTCTGGTGTGCTTTGAGCCTGATGAAGAACGATTCTTTGTTTTTAGTCCCGGCGCAAATGGCGTTTATCATCTGGAAATTGATTCTGATAAACTAAATTACGGCGCACACGAATATGATTGTATCGAAGGTTGCTCTGACAACTATTTATTGATCGCCGCAGACATTGTCAAAGACTTGCAGGAGACAACGCGGTACATAACGGGTTGGCCATTTGAATAAAAGCAGGCGGGTTAAGCTCTGCTCGCGGTTTGCGATCTCGGTCGGGATGTTAGGCATCCGCGCTTAAGCTCTCAATAAACTATGAATTAGACTGAGGGTTTGTTGGTAGATATTTTTTTACATTTGCGCAATGACTTTTAACATGGAAATATAGAGTTGCAAATCCAGGGACTGTGCTTCGCGTCGCGAGCCAATTTCCACATCTTTATTGACACTTTTTGCAACGCTTGATGGAATCAAAGAAATTCAGCGAGGTCCCAAAACCTGTTCAATTGCCTGGAGTAGTACTTCAGGGTGAAACGGCTTTGCCAGAACCCGGGCGGCTCCAAGTTTTTGGGCGGCCAAAAGATAATTGTCTGTGCCGCTGAGTCCGCCACCGGAGATAGCAATTACCTTTACTTCCGGAGCAATCTTTTTGAGCTCTGCAATCGTCTCTATACCTTCCTTTTCCGGCATAACAATGTCAGTGATCATCAAATCCACGGACTCCTCCTGAATACGCTGCAGGGCTTCTCGCCCGTTTTCAGCAGTCCAGACATTGTATCCCGCCCGCCCAATTATTTTCATGAGCATTTTCAGGACAAGAGGGTCATCATCAACCACTAAAATATTAGCCATTACAAAACCTCGCGTTGTTTTACTGATTCAAAAGCACGGCGGATCGCTGCATTTAATTCACCGGCAACCACGGGCTTCATCAAAAACTCCGTAATTCCGATGGCCTTGGCTCGTTCCAGGGTGGTCAATTGGGCAACCCCGGACATGAGAATAATTGGGATATTCGGACGGATGTTGCGCAGTTCGGCGGCAAGCTTCACCCCGGTCATACCAGGCATCGTCTGATCCGTGATGACCAAATCAAACTTGTCAGGGCTATTCCTAAACTCCTGCAGCGCTTCCAGACTGTCCTGCATGGCAACAACCAAATAACCACTCTTTTCAAGAATTCGTTTCATAACAGCAGCGACGACTTCTTCATCATCAATAAACAGAATGCGCTCAGTACCACCGGCCACGTCTTGCTTCGTATGAATGGTCTTCCCGATTTTCTGTCCGGCTGCGGGCAGATAAACCGCAAACCTGGTGCCTTTGCCCGGCTTACTATTAACATAGATATCACCGCCATGCGCGGCAACAATACCGTGTACCACAGCGAGGCCAAGGCCGGTTCCCATACCCACATCTCTAGTAGTGAAAAACGGCTCAAAAATTCGTTCCCTGATTTTGGCATTCATACCAATGCCGGTATCACTGACGGTAAGGCGCACATATCGTGAGCCTGAAAGATTGGGTCGCGCCTTACCTAGTTTTTCATCGACATCAACCATACTTAACCTAACGGTCAATACGCCACCTGCCTCTTCCATGGCTTGATAAGCATTGGCGCATAGATTCATCACAACCTGATGGATTTGCCCTGCATTGGCTAAAACAACGTCACAGTTTCTGTCCAACCGTAATCGCGTTTTCACAGTTGACGGCATTGAAGCCTTGAGTAACTTGAGTGCTTCAAGAACGACTGTATCAACTTTAAGTAGCTTGCGATCCTGTAAATCAGGACGACTGAAAGCGAGAATCCGCCTTATTGTGTCCGCCGCACGCTCTGTAGCAGTCATCACTTCCTGCAAATCTCGATGAATATGAGTACCTTCCTTCACTTCATCCAGGCACATTTCCACATATCCCTGGATTGCCTGCAGTATGTTGTTGAAGTCGTGAGCAATCCCCCCGGCGAGCGTGCCCATGGTATCCATCTTGTGGGCATGACGGAGCTGTTCTTCAAGTTTGATGCGAGCAATTTCCGCTTGTTTTTGCTCTGTTACATCCTGCACAGTACCAACAGAGCTGATGGCAACGCCCTCAGCATCAAATTTTATGATGCATTTTTCATGTACGTATTTAATTGTCCCATCATCCAGAAGCAATCGATGTTCAACATCATAAGGCTTCCTGTTGTCAAATGAGTCACTGAAAGCACTTTTCAATTTTTCCAGATCATCAGGATGAACCCGCTGCAAAAACGCTTCATAGGATCCGCTGAATTGTTCTGGTGTCAGATTAAAAATACGCAGTGTCTCATCCGACCAATGAAGTGCATTCGTCACCATATCAAATTCCCAGTGTCCAAGGCGGGCATTTTTTTCAGCTTCCTTTAATCTGAATTCACTTTGAAGCAGCTTCTCCTCAGCTACCTTGTGCGCTGTGATGTCAATTTTAACTGCTACAAAATGGGTGATTTCATTCTCACTGTTTTTGATGGCATTGATTGATGCAGACTCCCAATACAGTTCTCCACTCTTCTTTCTATTGAGAAACTCACCGTGCCATTCTTGACCGGAGGTTATTGTTTTCCAAAGCCGCTCATACTCCTCAAGTGATGTTTTTCCTGATTGCAATATCGAAGGATTTCGGCCAATAACCTCAGGAAAAGTGTAGCCGGTCAACTGAGTGAATTTTCTGTTAACATATTCTATTTTTCCCGAAACATCTGTAATCATAACTGACGCAGGACTTTGCTCAATGGCCACTGAAAGCTTACTTAACTGTTCTTCGGCGAGCTTACGATTGGTGATATCTGTCAGAGTTCCTGCGGAGCCTGTGGGAACGCCTCGATCATCAATACGGAGTTGTGCATTCACCTCGACCCAACGGAAACCGCCCCCCTTTACCAGATAGCGTATCTTGTGATGACAGCTCGCTCTTGCCTGACTCATGAGAGACTCATAGTTCCTAATATTTTCATCCCGATCATCCGGATGGACAAATTCACTAAATGTTCTATCCAAACTTTCTTCCAGCGAAAAACCGGTAATCTTAGTCCAGGCAGAGTTTAAAAAGAGCCACCTTCCCGCTTCATCTGTCTGAAAAATAGCGTCCTGAACACGCTCAACAACGCTGCGATACTGCTGCTCACTTTCCTGCAACGCTTCCTCTGCCTGCTTACGTGTGGTAACGTCTTCGCCAATAGCCTGATAACCTGCCAACATACCGCCACGTGTAAAAAGCGCCCGGTTTGTCCAGCGCTGCCAACGCATTTCACCATTTGGCGCCACAACAGAATGTTCAAGTGACTGTGAAGGTGCATCCAAAGTCAGCGCCTGCAGGTTCTCCATCACAAACGTTCTGTCTTCTTCAGGTATAAATTGCAAAAATGATTTTCCGATAAGCGCTTCCCTGGTTTTCTCGCAATAGTTGCAATACGCTTGATTGACGTAAGTCAGCATGCCGCAAGAAAGAAAGCGACACACAAAGACTGGCATGTCTTCTGCGATTGCCCGGTATCGTTCTTCGCTGCCCCTGAGCTCATCCTCAACCTTTTTCTGCTCGCCGAGCCTCCGGGAGAGGCGTCCTGTTCCGAAAACGATGCCGGCGATGCCAAGAAACCAAAGAACACCATGCCACAGAATATCGGATTTCTTATGTTCAGCAGAAAGTGCCAGGAAAGACTTTAGCGGCAAAGCGACGCCAACGCCACCGCGAACATCGCCTTTGACATAGCCCTGAGCTGCGTGGCATTTTAAACAGGCAGCCTTAACAAACATAGGTCGAATCAGACGCAAATAAGGCTCACCATCAATCTCGGTAAATTCACTAACCTCATCTTTTCCTTTCTCAAATTCTACAAGTGCAGCTTTCTCCCAGGCATCTGCTGCATTGCCGGCACGCAACGGTTGGAGGCTGGTAACATGGGAGATAATGCCGTGTCGGCTGGCGAAAAGTTCGTTCATCTGCCGAACCATATACGCAGGGTTCATAAGGGTTAGCTGCGTGCCGTCCGGTTTGCTAATGTCGCGATCCGGAATGTGGGCAAGATAAGGATTTGGCTGTGTGTTTTCGTCAATCGGCACATAAACACCACCATGTGACGTAGCCCAGAAGCGAAACGCCTGATCACGTTCAAAGTGAACTCGAGCCTCGGCCCGGGCTAGTTTTTGGGTAAACTGCGCCACCTCGTCCAAGCTCCTTCTTAAGGCTCCCGCTACAATCAGAGTCCACGCAACCGCGAGCAGAGTGCTATACCGGCGCAACCGAACAATTCCACTATTACGTGATTTCGTCGTTTCCGGAAAGTCATTCATGATCTGACTCATAGTGCCCCTCTGTCCTTAGATGCACAACGTGTGAAGTATGTTCAATACTGTAAGGTAGGTGTAAATATATATTAAAATGTTTTCTCTTTGAAGCAAGCATTTTCTTTCCTTCCTCCTCTCATTAAACTAAATCGTGGTAGAATTCCCGTATCCGTGTAACTGATCGCCCCGGCTTGTCAAAGCAGGCCCAATATATTAAGCGCTTACAGAAAAAAATATCGCATAATCATTTATATGCAAACTAATATTTGCATAAATATAATTATTACATTATATTGTTTTGAAATTTGCTCATACTTGAACTACTGAAAGCGTTGCAAATGGAAACCCTTGACGCCATAGACAGGACAATATTAACGACACTACAGGAAAATGGCCGCATCACCAACAAAGAGCTATCTGAAAAAGTCGGGCTTTCTCCACCGCCTATGCTGGAGCGTGTTAAAAAACTGGAAAGACAAGGCTACATTAAAAAATATGTAGCCCTGCTTGATGCAGAGAAGGTTGGGTGCGGCACAATGGCGTTTGTGTCGGTCTCAATGGCCGAGCATTCGGCAAAATCTATTGAGGACTTCAGGCAGGATGTTGAGCGATTTCCTGAAGTGCTGGAATGCTATCATCTTGCGGGCAATGAGGACTATTTGCTGAAAGTCGCCACCAAGAACATGAATGAATATGAGTCCTTTATTGTCGACAAACTAACAACCGTAAAGAATCTCGGCAAAGTGCGAACAGCGTTTGTTTTATCGACCGTTAAACACGAAACAAAACTACCTATAAGTTAATAAATTGAGCATAATCAAATCAAACCAATAAACAACCGGAGTATAAGATATGAGTGAGTCAAAACGCAAGCGCTCCTGGGCAGAGCCATTTAAAATCAAAATGGTAGAGCTCGTTCACATGACCAGTCGCGAGGAACGTGAAGCGGCGATAAAAGAGGCTGGGTACAACACGTTCCTACTGAAGTCCAAAGATGTGTATATCGATCTTTTAACCGACAGTGGCACCTCAGCGATGAGCGATCGGCAGTGGGCCGGCATGATGACAGGGGACGAAGCGTATGCCGGCAGTGTCAATTTTTACAACCTGGAGCGCGCCATTCAAAAATATTACGGATACAAATATATTGTCCCAACACATCAGGGCCGCGCAGCAGAACATATTATTTCACAACTCATGATTCAGCCTGGCGATGTAATACCCGGAAACATGTACTTCACCACCACGAAACTGCATCAGGAACTGGCGGGCGGCACCTTTGTGGACGTCATCATTGATGAGGCGCACGACCCGGTGAATGAACATCCTTTCAAAGGCAACATTGACCTGGAAAAACTCGAAAAAGTCATCAAGCAACATGGTGCTGACAAAATACCTTATGTTTGTGTGGCCACCGCTGTCAATATGGCCGGAGGCCAGCCGATCTCTTTAGCCAATTTGAAAGCCGTTCGCAAGCTGACCCAAACGCATGGCATCGCGATTATTCACGACATGACGCGCGTAGCCGAAAACGCATATTTTATCAAAGAGCGAGAAGAAGGCTACGCAGATAAATCCGTGGCCGAAATCGTCAAAGAGATTTGCTCTCTTACAGATGGCGCGACTATGAGTGCCAAAAAAGATGCTCTGGTAAACATCGGCGGCTTCCTTGCAGTCAACGATGAAAAGCTATTTGATTTGGCACGCAACATGGTGGTGATTTATGAAGGTTTGCACACATACGGCGGTATGGCCGGGAGAGATATGGAAGCGCTGGCCATTGGCATTTCTGAGTCTGTAGATGGCGATCATATTCGGGCGAGAGTAGGTCAAGTGGCGTATCTTGGGGAAAAACTCATCGAAGCAGGCATTCCGATTGTTAAACCAATCGGAAGCCATGGGGTCTTTCTGGACGCCAAAAAATTTCTGCCGCATCTGAGCCAGGAAGTCTTTCCTGCGCAGACCCTGGCAGCTGAAATTTACCTGGACTCCGGCGTCAGGACGATGGAACGTGGTGTGGTTTCAGCAGGCAGAAATCGTGAAACCGGTGAACACAATTATCCAAAACTTGAGCTTGTGCGCCTGACTATTCCACGAAGAGTTTACACTCAGGCTCACATGGATGTTATTGCAGAATCAGTCGAGGAAGTGTACTTGAACCGAGACAAAATCAGCGGCCTCAAAATGGTCTATGAACCAGAATATTTACGCTTTTTTCAGGCAAGATTCGAAAAACTGTAAGTTCATGAAAAAAGGGCAGTCACTATTTTCAGTTAGTGGCTGCCCTTCTCGTAATGAAACACCCTGTCCGCCGCCTACTTGACAAGAATAAGTTTTCTGATCTCAACTACAGCATCTGTTTTTAGCTGATACAAATAAACACCGGACGCCACCCGCACATTGTGGTCATCGGTGCCGTCCCAACGAACCACATGTTCACCAGCCACCATAAAATCTTCAACAAGCGTTGCGATGATTTGGCCACGAAGATTAACTATGCGCAAGGTTATTTCACCGGCCTGCGGTAAACCAAAACGAATTCTTGTTTCCGGATTGAATGGATTTGGATAATTTTGTTGCAAAAAGACGCGTTGCGGAATCGCGATTTCCTGTAATTGTGAAACACTGGCTTGACAAACAAGTCGATAACACCCTGTGCGGTTTATCTGGGTCTTCAAAACACGATTCCCGCGATACAGTTCCCCACCCAGGACAACCCAGACTCCCTGGTCAAAGTAAGCAATTGCAAGCCGATTTTCCGCAACAAGTGCATCCGGTCTGTTACCATAACTCAGGGCGATTTCACCCAATTTGTCAAACTCAAGGTCCTCTGGACCGACTTGATAGACCGGTCCAACTTGCTCAAATCCCACAGGAGCATCGCCTGGAAAGTCGGCCTGAGCTGAGACAAGGAGAGAGAAATGAATATCGCTTGAAAGTGCTGCCCGGGGTAGATGCAGGGAAAAATCATCTTCAAAACTGGAAAGTACACCACCGGCCGCAGCCGTAATTCTCTTTACAGTAACCAAAAGAGAATCCGTGGTGATAGCTGCGGTGAATGGCCGGCTGGCGGTTGCTTTTAGAGCCAAAACTCCTGAGTCAGGCAGCGCAATGGGGCTGCTTAGAAACGCGTCTATATCTGCGGAGTCTCTATTGGCCACAAACGACAGCGGCGTTATCGTATTTTCAAATTCACAATCGCCTTCGAGATACACTGATGAAAGTGACCGATTTTGTCTAATGCGGACATCAATTGAATCCGGGGTGCCAACATCATGCAGAATACCAAGTGATAAAACGGGGAGGCTGCTATCGGCAACAACACTGGCCAGTGGCTTGATAAACCAATTGTTGCCATTTTCAAAACCAACCTGCCGAATCTCTCTATTTTCGTGAACCAGCACAAAAGAATTTGTGGTCGAAACAGCAGCGGTATCCAAAACGGCATGCAGAGTATCAGACGGTGAATCTGGAACAAACCAAAATACAACACGAACTTCATCACCAGCCTGCACATTTACCCACGGGGGTTCAAAATCAATCGTGTTCCAGACAAGCCCCTCTGTTTGACTTGTCTGGTGAAAATATTTAGCTGCTTTAAAGAAGTTTCTATCTAAGACTGTTGGTGCACTATTTTTGAAGACGGTATAGAGTAGATTCTGCTTTTTCAACATTGGGCCCCAAGTTGCCAACTGCACACCAGTCAGAACTGCGTTTGCAGTAAAAGTAAAACGGCTACCGAATGCGGCACTGGGCATCCCCTCTGCCTGAGACGGTAAATCTACAACGAAGACTGAACGGCCCGTCTCAGCAAAATAGCGCTGTGTATCAGTCAAAGAACCAGGATTGCGCAAGCCAAGCCGCAGGCATAATTTAGCCATTTCTCCGGAGAGCACGCGGGCAACTGTTCCCGTGCCACGACTCTGTAACAGTTTAGAGTCCACATAAATGATAGGCATGAATGGATGCAGGAGGCTTGTGAACTGATTCGAACTGCCACCATTAAGCTGCGTGAAAATAACAGTTGGAATTCTGCCGGCCCGGGCTCTGTTTTTTTGATGTGCAACAATACCCGAGGCCGGGAAAAGCTGTTGTTCCAACATACGAAGTAATGCACGAACCTGCTCGGTTCCGACAACACAGGTGGTGTCAACGAAAAGGTCGGCAACCCGTCCTGATGATAAAAAACGCGCAACCACCTCTTTGTAGACATAAGACTGACCCTCGAACTGAAAGCCCGGAAGAATCTGAAAGTCGCTGTCTGTGGAATCAGGCTGAGCATTTATTGGCAACCTCTCGTGTTGTTGCCGCCAATCCCGCCACGCACTTGAGTCTGCCAACAAATGAGAAGCGCTGGAATAACTTGTTCCAATCTTCCTGGGCGTGTCAGGAAGCCTGATCATACGGGCAGTCAATTGCCGTAAAATGCTTTGTTTTGATTGGGGTGCAGAGTATGACGGTGCTATTTCATGAGTCGTAAAAACAGCAGCAACAAAAACAAGGCACAGCACACAGCAGGAAAGACGAGTCACCATAATAGGGATATAGGATTACTGAATTGGAAGATTTAAAAGTATCTGCAAGCACCACTTACCAAAGAGTTGCGCCACGCAGTAAACCTCACACTTTTTTTCTCTCACTCAATGATCATCAATACGGAATCTCGTTCGACAGAATCCCCCTCATTCACGAGAAGTTCGTTGACAGTACCCGCGGCAACAGCTTTAATCTCATTTTCCATCTTCATCGCCTCAATTACGTAAAGAGCATCGCCCTTTTGTACAACCTGTCCTTTATCCGGGTAAATTTTTACAATCAACCCAGGCATCGGCGCCTTCACTTCTGTACGCCCTGTGTCTACAATATCTGCCCTGGTCAAACTGCGAATAAGTCGCTCTTTCTCATCCTCCAAAGCAACTTCATACTTCTTGCCATTTACATCAACACGGTAACCTTTGTCAGTTTTATAGACGAAGACATCGAAAGAATGGTTATCAAGGAGAAGGGAAAACTCTTGAGGAGTGCGCACCGAGTGCAAGTTTACATTTCTCTCTGTACCTGCAATTGATACCGAACCTTTTGCGATAGTGATTTCACACTCTTGCTGATTAGTACTGACAAAGTAACGCACACTCACTCCTGTTTTTGCAGTGCCTGTAACAGCGGAAATTCCAGACAACAAATTTATTTAGTGATACCCAATGCTTGTCTATACGGCCTCACTAATTCCAGTCCTCCTCACTCCAGTCGGGCTCCCCCCAATCTTCATCCTCCCACTCATCCTCATCGTTATTGAATTCAGAATCGTCATCGTCGTCAAAATCATCGTCAAAGTCATCTGCAAAATCATCCTCGGCATCCCGGAGATTAGCACTATTTAGCCAATGTGTATCAAGGGACTCGTTTTGTGCGGTCAACGACTCATTACGAATCCGAAACCCGTCACTTTTCATTATATCCTCCGGTACGTTCTCAAACTTCACAGTCAAATTTATTCCAGGCCGAGAATGAACACCAATTTCACAAATATGGCTGAAAAAATAAGCGTTCTATTCTTGAAAATCAAGATTTTTTTCCAAAAATAACAACATTGTACTGCCATTTGAAAAGATGGTGTTAATCGTTGTTTCTACACTGCTTTGCCATACATATTATTCGCATCAATAAACTGACTGACACAGGTTGGAACAACATAACGGATAGACCGCTTGCGTGCAACTAAATCTCTGATTGTCGTTGAGGAAATGTCAATGATGGGAGCCGTTTCAAAGTAATGTGCGTTCTGGCGGCATGCAATTGGTGCGCTATCAAAGTCAATCTGATTGCGTGGAAACACTGCAATTTGGCATAGACTCATGATACGCTCATGCTCCTTCCATTTATCGAAGTAAATGAAGTTATCTGTGCCCATAATGTAGAACAGATCTTTTCTGGAAACACCAAGCTTATCTTTAAGCGCAGCGATGGTATCAACGCTGTAAGAGGTTCCACCTCGCAAAATCTCAATATTTGAACATTCAAAGTCCGGGTTGTCAGCAATTGCCAAGCTCACCATCTCGAACCGGAATTCCGCTGATGAGAATACACGCTTGTGCGGAGAAATTGATGAAGGGATGAAAATTATTTTATCAAGCTGCAACTCTTCTTTAAGATGCTGAGCAATAATTAAGTGGGCAAAATGAATTGGGTCGAATGTGCCCCCGTACAAGCCGATCTTCACACCAGAGCCGTTAGTTACTCAAGCGATTTTTCTTGTCATCCGACTCCTTTGCTTGCAAAGAATCGGCCTCAAGTTTTTCAAGCCGTTGCCGGGCATCAGCAGCAAACCGGCTTTTTGGGTATTTTCGTAATAGCTCCTCAAAAGCATGCCTTGACTCTTTACCTCTACGCAATCTAAATAGACATTCTGCCTGCCAATATGAGGCCGGCTCATTAAAGACCGTGTCATAATAACTGTCAATCACACTCTTAAAGTAGATATAAGCACCATTGTAATCGCCAAGCTTGCGATAAAGTTCACCAGCACGAAATTCTTTCTCAGCTAACTTAGTGCGACATATCTTCAGCAGCTTCTCTGCCTCTGGAATTCGTTCACTCGTCGGGTGATCTTCAATAAACATCTGCAAGTTTGCAACAGCCTTAATTGTATGCGTTTGATCAAGAGCAGGTTTTGGCGACAACCTGAAATCGCAAACGGCTGCTTTGAATTGTGCATCGTCCACCCAATCACTTTTTGGATACAACCGAGTCAATCGATTATATTCATCTGCGGCAAGAATGTACTCCTTCTGATAAAAGTGTGATTCTGCCAGATAATATTGAACTTCATCAACAAAGGAAGCACCCGGATTATTAAGCGTGAGTATTTTGAATTGAGTTTTTGCCTGAAAGTAGTCTTTATTGGCAAACATCTTTTTTGCTAACTCGTAACGTTCAACTGCCGGCGTATCTGACTTTACTTTATATGAATTACACGCAGTAAAAAGTGCGCTTAGGCTGACTACAATAAATAAAAGCACTGGTGTTTTATCAATCTTCATTTAGGTTCCTACATTATAAAATATTTTCATGTGCCTACCTGCTACGAATCGAATAAAACAGATAAACTATTAATCCAGCTACACCTGAAACGAGTAAAGGTGGGAACAGCTTGACAGACTTATCCTCGTTGACTGCCTGCCCAACAGAAAAGTCAACATTTCTATTCTCAGCGAGCTTTACCGCATCTCGGTTAATAACATCCTGCCTGCTTGCACTCAAAGTACCACTCCAGAGCAACCGCTTGGCCGGCCCTTCGGTCATGAGCAGAAAAAACTCAATCCGGCCAATTCGTTGAATTGTCTTCCCATGCAAAAGCTCTTGATACCCAACCATAGCGAGCACTGGGCGATACTCAACGTCAAATCGTATTTTTGCCCTGTTCGGCTCGCTTGTTTGCTTACCGCCGTCGAGATAGACACTTCTTTCAGGCGTGGAAAACTTGTCAACCAAACGTGTTTCAAAAAACCAATTGAGCTTATTGTCGCGATCCAGTCGATGCAAATAAAGATCGCTGCTGTCGGCTTCCAACCGAACTGAGATGGAATCCAGCAGGCTGTCAACAATACAACCTAGTAGTTGCAAGTTTGATGGGGGCGTTTGCGCAGACAAATCAACCACCAGTAGTAGTGCAACAAACAAAAACAAAAATCTCTGCTGCAAAGAAACCACCCCAATATTACTTTGGTTGATCCTGAAAGTTCCCATTAATACAATACGCTAGAGACTTGCAATAAAAACTGCTTAGAGCCGTAGAAAAAGGGACAGCAGATGCAACCGATCAGTTACAATCTCTTCCTTGTCATACACTAAGGCATAGTTCACAAAGAAATTGCGGTGAGCAAATTTTTTGTCTGCGTGGTACATTTGGTTCCCATCAAAAATACCTATCCCGCAACTATATACGTGATTTCCCTCCTTACGCTTGAACCAGCCTGCCCGCAACGCAAAATGTGTAAACAATATTTGCTCAAAACCAAGATGAAATTCACGAACAGCTCGCTGTTGTTCTTCACCCAAATTCCGAACATCAAGTGAAAGCTTGGTGCCGGCAATCTCATAGGAAATACCGACATTTACAGATTCATCAACAATTCTCTCCAAAAAGAAACGATTGCTTGCCAGCGAATCCGGCAAATTAACAAACGAGACGCCGATACGCAGACCTTTTTCCGGTTGCAGTAAAATTCCATAACCAAGCCCGATACCGGTTCGAGATGCCAGCAAGTCTTCGCGGGTGCTTTCGGCCAGGTAACTCACAACCGCGCCAATCGATACCTGTTCAGCGAGCCTCAATCGACCGACAAAAGAATGCGAATGATTTTGCCTGAAACCGGAAACATCAAATTTCTCCCTTTCCCCAAATCCAGCCGGCAAACCAATACGCTCCTCGCCAAACAACAAGCCCAGTTCAAGTGTGTTAAACGAAACTGAAACTGACTTCAAGAAAAGCCCGGCTGCCAGTAATGCATCGTCCACTTTCGAGCCCTTACCTGTAAAAAGAGCCCTGTTTTTTTTTAAGGCGAATACTGGAGACACCGGATTAATGAAAAAAGTCAGCCGCCTTCTATCTGTTCTCTTATACAAACTAAAAGAGGCGGGATTGAAATCGATTGCAGAAATATCATCTACAACCGCGGTAAAAGCGCCTCCCATGGCCAGTGGCCGTGCCTTAGTGCTGCTTAACAAAATAAATTGGTCACTGGCGCCGTGCGCAGCCAATACCTGAATAAAGCAAATTATAAGAATTGCCACAAGGCGTGCAATAAAAGTCACGATAATAGTCAACAGAGTAATTGAGGTTTAGTCAAGAACGATTTCTCGACCTTGGCGAGCAGATTCATAAACAGCGTCTACAATGCGCATGCGTTCAACATCGTCATCGGTGCTTAAAATGGCTCCGGAGGAATTCTGAATACGCTCCTTAAAATGACGAATTTCGTTTTCGTATGAACGCTTGTAAAGATTAGGCAAACTATCCTCCTGTGCAGGCGTCATATTCACGAGACTCCCGTGCAGCTCTTTATGAATACGCAGGGGATTCAGCAATGCGCCACCGTGCTTACCAAACAAGTTCGTATAAAAGAAATCCTTGTCCGAAAGCAATGTCCAACTGACTTCGATTGTCAATGTTGCACCATTTTGCAATCGGACAAATACAGCGGCCGAATCCTCGACTGATAAACCACCGATGTTATTGTAGGTCGTCGCACTGACACTTGCAGCTCTGGGTTCTCCCATCAACCACAAACCGACATCCAGCATCTGGATGCCAAGATCCATAAACACACCACCGCCTGACATTTCATGCTTTGCAAACCACGACTTTGAAACAAGGCTGCCCCGGCGCCGAAGCCACCCTGTCTTTCCGTAAAAGATGTCACCAAGTTCCCCGTTTTGTGTAAATTTCTTAAGAACCATTGCGTCGCGTCGATAGCGAACATTCATTGCTACCATGAGCTGTTTCCCATATTTGGCAGCACATTGAGCCATTTTTACGGACTCCTCGTGATTGCGTGCCATGGGCTTTTCAACCAGCACATGTTTACCTGCTGACAACGCCCCCGTTACAAGCTCAAGATGGCTGTGTGTGGGCGTACAAATATCAATAGCATCAACGTCTTCGGCGGCGAAAAGGTCAGTGGGATCGTCATAAATTTTGGGAATACCAAATTTGTCAGCAACCCACTGGGCCTTATTCTTGTTTGTATCGCAGACTGCACCAATTTCCACATCGTCAATTTTTTTCCAGATAGGAATGTGTGCAACTTGTGCAATTGCCCCAACACCAACAATGCCTATTCTCAATTTTTCTGTCATTTGCTTCAGTCTCTTTTGGCTGTTTTACACTGAATCCAAGTACGTTTGCAGAATTAGCGAAGCCGAGATTTCATCTACTTTGGCCTTATTTTTACTGGGTGATTTACCAAATTCAAGCATTATTCTTTTGGCAATCACGCTGGTAAAGCGTTCATCAATGAGTATGACAGGTAATGCGACCACCATTTCAAGTTTCTCAACAAAGGCCTGTACTGCCACAACAGCGTCCCCCATTCTACCGCTCAAAGTAAGCGGCTGGCCGACTACAATTTGCGCAACCTCGTATTGCTGCACAAGCGCGTGCAGTCTCGAAACTGTTTGGTCAATCGATTTGTGCTGAATCGTCTCAAGTCCCTGGGCGATTACCCCCATCGGATCGCTGAGCGCAACGCCAGTACGTTTCTTGCCGTAATCAACACCTAAAACTCTTCCTGTCATACCTACCCAAAAGGGTTAAGAGCTAACAACCACATCTGTTTTGTCGCTCCCGCCAAACTTCTTTTATACAATTTCATCCAGTGGGGTTTTCAGCACATCTTTAAGCAGTTTTCCAGCCTTAAAATGTGTTTTTCTACGCGCGGGCACATAGATAATTTCCCCGGTCTTAGGGTTTCGTGCCTTTGGCTTTGGTTTGGTTGTTTTAACTTCAAACACACCAAAATCACGAATCTCGATTCTAACTTCCGGCTTGGCTTCGGCCATAAATTCACGCAGGGAAGTAAAAACCCCGTCAACGATTTTTTCAGCCAAATAGATTTTCTCACCTGTATGCTTGGCTGTTCTCTTGGCAACATCTTTTTTGGTAATGGTTTTTTTCATTTATTCAACTCCTCTCTGTGAAAAGAAATTAGGTATTTTCTCAAACTGCAAGGCACCATTTCTGCCTCTTTTATTAATATAGATTATGGCCGTTTCAATCGGCTCAGATTATAGACTTTTCACCGCTACCACTAACTCTCTCTACATGCAGCACGCTTTTAACCTGCCGTAACTTCTTGATTATTTTTGTCAAATGCTGCAAGTTTCTTACCTCAAGAATAAGATTACTCTGCACAGTTGCTTCCTCGGTTTTCATTTCAATGCTAACGATATTTGTATTCGCCTGGGCAATGCAGTCGGAAACATCCTTTAAAAAATTTTGCCGATCTTCACCCAACAAACGCATTTGTACGATAAACCGTTTGTCTTTTTCAACATCCCATTCGACGTCTATCTTCCTCTCAGGGTGTTCGAGTAGCATGCTTACATTACTACAATCGGTGCGGTGCACAACAATCCCGCGCCCCTTAGCCACAAAACCGAAAATCCTATCACCAGGTACCGGCTGACAACAATTACCGAATGAAATCATCAAGTTGTCAAGACCTTGAACCTTTACACCCTTTACAGAGCCACGCGCACGGCGTATGAATTTCTGAAGTAAACTCTCATCATCTTCGGGCGCGGTTTTGTCAGGCGCGATACGACTTATCACCCTTTGTATCGAAACGTCTCCGCTACCCAAAGAGGCATACAATTGTTCAGCATTTTGGTGATTAAAGCTTTGCGCTATTTCATCAGGGTCAATATCCTCGATCTTAATTTTTGATTTCTTAAGTTGCCTGATCAAGAGTTCTTCCCCCAGTTGAACACTTTGATCATAGAGTGATTCTTTTAGCCAGCGCTTGATATTGCTGCGGGCTTTCGATGTCTTTACAAACTTCAGCCAGTCAGGATTTGGTTTGTGACTGCGCGATGTAAGAATCTCAACGGAATCTCCACTCTTGAGTCGGGAATTGAGCGGACACATTTTACCGTTCACTTTGGAACCGATACAATGAAGTCCAACGTCAGTGTGAACAGCGAAGGCAAAATCAACCGGTGTTGATTTGACCGGCAGTTTCAGCAAATCTCCATTGGGTGTAAAGACAAACACTTCGTCTTGAAAAAGCTCAATACGCAGATTTTCCATAAACTCGGAGGCATCGGTGGTATCCTGTTGCAAGTCGACAATGTGCCGCAACCAGGCAAGCTTTTTGTCAAGATCATCTTCTTTATTCTTCCCTTCTTTATATCGCCAGTGCGCGGCTATCCCCTCTTCTGCTGTGCGATGCATTTCATGAGTTCGTATCTGGATTTCGACTTTTTTGCCATCGGGCCCAATAACCGTAGTGTGCA
>JAJDAG010000123.1 GCA_029262005.1 Candidatus Zhuqueibacterota bacterium
TTTACTAACTGTGACAACTTAAAAGTCCTTGATTTAGGTTGTGGAAAAGGGGCGGTTTCAATAAAAATTGCCAAAAAATTTGAGTGCCTTTGTTATGGAATAGATGCTATCCACGAATTTATAGATTATGCTACTGAAAAAGCAATAAAACATAAAGTAGAGCATTTGTGTAAATTTGAAATCGGAGATATTAGAGAAAAAATTAAATCTTTATCAACTTATGACATAATAATACTTGGAGCTATTGGGCCAGTTTTTGGCGATTATTACACAACCTTGACAACTTTGTCAAAATATCTTGACGACAATGGGGTTTTCATAATTGATGATTCATACATTGCGAATGATAGTGATTATCACCATCCATCAATTCAAAAACAAGAGGCAATTATTCAACAAATAAATTCAGCTGAAATGCAACTAATAGAAAATGATATAATCCCAAAGGAAAAAATTAAAAATTCAGATGATTACATTTTTGAGAATTTAAAAAAAAGATGCAACGAATTAATTAATAAATATCCCCATAAAAAAGAACTTTTTCTTGACTATGTAAAAAAACAGGAAGAGGAAAACGATATTCTTGAAAATAAGGTGATTTGTTCAACGATGGTGATTAAGAAATAAATATAGCAGAAGAATAGAATGCACATACGCACAACAATGGCTATAAGTAATTGCTTGTTCTCGCCTACTTTGGAAATTCCTGCGGAATTTCCAACTTGGTGTGTACTTGTAAAGTTAAGTGCTAACCCACGCAACTACTCATAGCCGAGACGTTATGTGTAATAAATTAAAAACAGAGATTTTCGCTAATGAATAATACTGATGTAATAGAGCTGCTCGAAGAACATCGCAATGAGCGTGGTATTAATCATTGGAATAGGTTGAACCCTGAGAACGATAGTTTAAAGAGTTTTGGTATTGGATTGACTGTCCTGCGTAAGTTGGCAAAGAAGGTGGGGCGCGATCATGAGTTTGCCAAGGAATTATGGAAGAGTGATATCTATGATGTGAAAGTAATCTCTTTGCTGATTGATGACCCTAAGTTGATGACCATAGAACAAGCAGAATCTCAAGTAGATCAATTATACCAAGGGCATCTTGCTCATGTGTTTTCATCTTGTGATGCAGCCTTGGCTAAAACGCCATTTGTGGTGCCCCTTTTAATGGATTGGATTAATAGCAATGACACTATTCGTAGACGATGTGGATATGGTCTGCTCTATGAAGTTTCTAAATTTACTAAGAAGAGTGCACCGGATAATGCATTTTTTTTAGATAGAATCGAGCATATTCTAAATTCATTTAAAGATGAGAAGAATATTATCAAAGCAGCAATGGGTGGGGCACTCATGGGTATGGGTAAAAGAAATGTAGAATTGAATTCAGCAGCACTTAAGGTTGCTCAGAAAATGGGCCCAATTGACATTGATTCCGGTGTAACCGATTGTGAACCTTTTGATGTTGTCAAACATCTGACAAGCGACTATATTAAGAATAAACTTAATATCTAAGCTAAGAGAACCAGTTTTATGCGAATTGATGAATAAAAAGTTATGCTCGTCGGGGATTTACACGACTCACTAAAAAATCGCGAAAGGCAATCCCCGACGCACCAATAAAACAGGGACTCTGTCTCCCCAAAGAAAAACCGGGCTAAGAACGAATAGCAGACGACAAGGATATGGGACGTTATAAAGTAGTTGATGAAAACGGTATTTATTTCACCACACAACCAATTGTTGAATGGAATGAAATTCCCTATTCATTGGTTGCGCAAGGGATTTCATGGTAAAATGGCAACGGGGTGTAAATCCCCTGCGAGCGTATGCATTGGTTTTAAGTACCGTATTCTCAGTGTGCTCTGTGGCAAAATTTATGCATAGCGCAGATTACGCGTTATTCACAGTTTCCTCAACCGGAGTCTCTGCAACCTCAGTCGTGGTTTCTGCAACCGCTGTTTCAGATACAATGGTTACTTCTTCCGGCGTCTCCGGCTTGCGCCGTGACAAAGATGGCCGGAAACCAAAGTCTGTGAGACGTGGATCGCGGTTGCCGTCTGGCATCACTTCCATGAGGAAGCCATAAACATTGTCGCGAACCTGGCGGTATTCATTGATAACCTCCACACGCAGTTGACGCAGGCTGTTTCGCTCGGCTTTGTAATGCCGTTTACTATCCAGGCAGGTTTGATATTCCTGCTCCAACGTTTGTGCCTCTGTCAGCATGTCCGCCGGCAATTTCAAAGTGGGATCGGTTTGTGCTTCCGACACAGCAATCACATTGACCAACTCCTGCAACATCCGTTCCTGACCCAACATTTCCACTTTGACCACGCCATATTGTTTGCGCACCGCGTGCTTCTCATCTTTTGGCAAGTCAGACCCGACCTTTTTTAATACGCGCTGCAAAAACAGCATGGTTGCCTTTTGCTTTTCCTTGGCAGTGATACGCTGCAAGTCTTGTTCAACCCCGGCAAGCCTGTATTTTGCCAGATTGTCTGCCAGCGCCTGCTCACTGTTGTTTACCAAAGTCTTCAGCGGCTCCGGCAGGACGATGCCTGTGACTTCTGCGCCGGAACGGATTTTGTCCAGCCGCATCATACCTTGTTTCATTTCGTCTGTGAGATAAGAGGGTATCATCGTTTCAGATTCCTTTCTGTTTGGTTGATAAATTAACTGGTTTCTGGTAATTTTACAGGTATCGGTCACCAGGGTGGCAATCTTGAGTTGAAATAAATGCAACAAGTTTGACAATTCAGTTTAATAATGGTTGTTGCACAGGCCTGTTTTGTTGCCGCACAACTCTCCGGGCTGCATGTCATGGGCATCGGGGTCTTTGCACAAGTCTCCGGGCTGCGTGTTATGGGCATCGGGGTCTTCGCACAAGTTTCCGGGCTGCATGTCATGGGCATCGGGGTGTTCGCACAACTCTCCGGGCTGCGTGTCATGGGCATCGGGGTGTTTGCAAAAGTCTCCGGGCTGCGCGCACAAGGCATGGAAGCGCTCGCACCGGACAGTTTTGTTCTGTATGTGGCAGAATTGGCGTTGCATGCGACCGTAATGGGCCTGATTTGCCATGCAACCTGTGCGCTTTTACCCTGAGCTGTTTTTTTCTTTTGACATTGTTAATTTGTTGTTTTATATTGTTTGTGAACACATCCCACTTCCTCACACTTCCGATTCCGAGTGTTCACGCTGCGACCATGATGGTGGGAAAAGCAAATTGTCGATGCACCAGGCTGGATATGGACAATGAATCACCCGAAGAAACCGACTTACGGATATCTGAATGCCTCAGGCTGCGAGTGAAGGATGTTGATTTTGAGTACAATCAAATCAACGTGCGCAATGCCAAGGGGAACAAAGACAGAGTTACAATGCTTCCCGCAGTACTCAAGGAGCCCCTGCAAAGACA
>JAJDAG010000124.1 GCA_029262005.1 Candidatus Zhuqueibacterota bacterium
TGAGCGGCGCGCCGACATTGCCCATACCTTGCACTGCAACGGTCTTCCCTTCAAGGGTATCTTCGTCTAAAAATTTAAGCGCCGCTTCCATGGCACCAACAACCCCTTTGGCTGTCGGCACTGAAGGATTCCCACTTCCACCCTGACCAGGCGGAATACAGGTGGTAAACCGTGTCCTCTGAAAAACATGGCTCATATCGGAAACATTTGTCCCGACATCTTCGGCCGTCACATAACAACCTTTGATTGCAGTCACCAGTTCGCCAAATTCCAGGTAAATGCTCGCCCTGGCCGCAGGGTCCTGCTTTTCAACCGCTGGATTCTGTGCCATCACGCCTTTACCGCCTCCCCACCAGATGCCTGCCAAAGCATTCTTGCGCGTCATGCCTTTTGCCAAACGCATGCCATCGCGCAAGTAGTCTTCTAAAGTATCATACTGCCAATAGCGCACACCGCCGGCGCCCTGACCGCGTACAGTTTTGTGTACGAAAGCGCCTTGCAAAGTGTCGTACTCCTGTGTAATTTGAAAAAACAGTCCCTCATGCTGTAAAAAATCACGTTTGTCAGCCTGAATGAAATCTGCTATGCCCTGCAGTAACGGATGCGAAGGGCGCACCGTTTTATTCTGCGAATTATAAACAAAAGAAAACCTGCGCAGGCCCGCTTCCTTGAGTCGCGTCACAACTTCCTGCGGGTGCATTTTGAGAAAATCTGTTGCCTGGGCCATGCGCTGCCTCCATTTGATAAAAGTAACCGGATATGGATATCAAAAATATTTAGGAGAATTTATTCAAAATGTGCTTGACATTGAGATAAAATAATGCGTCATTGAGTATAATACTACTTGTACAATACTGCTTGAAAGTAAACACAATGAAAAATGATGAAGCCTACAAACAGCAACTCCTGAAATCATGGGAAGATACGTATAAAAAGGGCCAACTTACTTTTTGGCTATTTTTATCCCTGAAGGAAGCTCCCAAATATGTAAATGAGATTAAAGAATTTATTGAAAAAAAATCCAACTATACAATCACCTGCGAAGGTCAAAGCTTGTACCGAACATTGAGAAAGTATCATGACTTTGAAATGGTTAACTACAAAACCGGCAAAGGCAACAAAGGTCCCGAAAGAAAATATTATTTCCTAACAACGCTTGGACATGATATTCTGAACGAATTTATTGAAAGAAACATCAAACTGTTCTTTAATGAAAATCTGACTGATCTTATATTTTCTAAAGGAGATGATCATGATTAACCTATCAAAAAATCTCAAAATTTTCAGTTTACTCTTTGTTTTCTACACTCTCTGCTTTCGCTATTTTTTGAGCCTGTCGATTACCAGTCACAACGGCACCATGCAATGGTCCACCGCAATCATATACGGCCTTCTCATTTTCATAACTGCGTGGATACTTGGGAAAAATGAAGACATTACAATTGGAATAATTGATCTCGGATTCAAATATCATTTCGTCACATATGTGATTTTTAATACCATAGCCTTGCTGTGGCACTTTTCCGAATTCTCCTCAAACTATGAAACCGTGGAGTACGTCGTCCTGGTCATCATCACCTGGGGAATCCTTCTCGCAATTCATTTATTTTTTCATCTTATAGCCAGAAAAAATACAATTAAAGGGGTTCCGGGCGACCAAATTTTTGAATAAAACAGGCGCTGCCTCATCTGCTTCAACTGTACGTTTTGCAGCCAAATAGTTTATGCCAGTTTCAAAATAAATTCTTCGATTTCACAGCCGCGTGCGTTGGCAAACGCTTTGTCACTGCCGGCAACCCTGAACCCGCATTTTTCCAACACTCGCATAGAAGCAATATTATCTTTGACTACACGGGCATAAATAGGGCGCGTCTGCAGCTCTTCTAAAAATGCCGTCAGCGCCATGGTCGCAATACCCTGGCCCCAATATTCTCTTCCAAGCCAATAGGTGATTTCCGGCTTGCCGAAGCGCACAAAGCTGGCGACATGACCGGCCACCTGCTTCTCGAAAACGATGGTCTTGATTCGGATGGTATCATCGCTCAAATTCTTAGTCCAGTGCTCTATAAAAGCGTCTTTGTCTGCCGGATCCCCGGCGGTAAATGCCGCCATGTAATTGGCGGTTGAATCCAGTTGCTGTTCGAAAAATATGAGAAGGTCATCAGCGGACGTATCCCTTAACACGACCTTTTGTTTTATGGGTAAAGAACCTTTCTCAGCAGAATTTGCAACGGAACAGGCCACATCACTCTCCGTGAGTATTTTTGCAAAACAGCTCTTTTTGAGCAAGAAAAACTCGGACACTGAACATACAACAGTGAAAGACAATATTCAACTAAACTATTAAATATGCAAGCCCCTGGCGTGGCAAAAAACTATTTGTGTTTTGGCGGAAACTTGCGTCTTTATCATGTCAACCCAATGAGCGATATTTTACAACGCACCAACACCTTGACGCCAACAAGTGGCTTTTAGTTTAGATAAATGTTCACGCCCTATATTCCACATCCGGGACAACAGGTTCGGCATGGCGACAAACTTGGCGTTTCCGGTCAAGCGCTAATTTGTGACAGGTATAATGGAAAAATTGGCCTGTTTGCGGGTTATTCTACTACGAAGTTCCGGGTCATTATATTGGTAAGCAAGCCCGTATGCCTCAGCGGCTTTTTTAAACTTCCCCACCTTCAAATAACAGTTCCCCAAATAATATTGAGTCCATGGCTTGAGCCACGGTTCGGTAGGGCTGGTTGAAGCGATTATTTTGTCGAATTTATTGATGGCGACCGAGTAGGCTGCTTTTTCATAAAAAGCACGGCCAATATGGTAATGCAGCTCGGGCACATTGCTACCGGAACCACCCGTATTAGACGCATTTACCTTTGCCAGCGCCTCCCGGTAAATACTGACAATCTCCTCCTGGTTATGACTTTGCCGCGCCTGCTCTTTTCCTTGCGCCTTTTTGATGCGGGCTTGAGCGATTTTATACGCATGTTTGTGATCAGTCTCTTTGACTCGTTTGTAGTAGTGTGCGGCATCTTTTCTCCGCCCTAGCAAATCATAACTTCTGCCCAGATTTAGATTGGCCAAAGCAAACACCCAGCTCACATTTCCAGTGGATAAGGATGCAAGTTTAAGACATTTTGTGTAACTCTGAATGGCCTTTGGTAAATCACGCATACCAAAATATAAATTTCCCAAACGGTAATAAGAACTGATAATAAGCACTGGAAATCGAGTAGCTTTATCGCCGGAGACAAGCTGGTTGAGCGTGTCAGCCGCTTCCTTTGTTTTACCGACCTTTTGGTAGTTTTCCCCCAACATCATCAGAAAACTGCTATTCTCCGGATATAGAATCACAAGTCTTTGGAAATAGCCCATCGCCTTGTTAAAATCCTTTTCCAGGTACAAATAAATGCTGCCAAGAAAAAAGAGGGCCTCCTCTCTGGAATAAGTGCCATATTGAGCAGCAAGCTTTAGCTCTTTCAATCCCTTTTCGCGATCGTTGTCAAGCCCCAAAACATACCCAACCGCCTTGGCGACCCTGGGGATGATATCCGTGTAATAGTGATAAAGACCGAGGCCGAGATAAGCATCATAATACGTCGGCTCTAATTGCACCAACCGCTCCAGGTACGCAATCCCTTCCTTACCATACCAATAGGCCTTCCACCAGTTATTTTCCCAGCCATGATAAGCCGCGAGATAAATATGAGCGGTGCCAAGATAGAATAATGCATCCAGCTTTTCTGTATCTCTGGAGGCAACGCGCTTGGCAGTTGCAATGGCTTTCTGCGAAAAATAAAGAAATTGCCTGGCAAAATTTTCGTGGTTTTCTTCGAGTTGATAACGGTAGTAAAAATTAATTGACTGCAGCAAATAGCCACGTGGATTGTCCGGCTGCAACTGAATAAGCTGAGTGAAAATATCAGTCGCTTCGTCAAAGTGGAGATTGTAGGCGTGGTCCAACCCCGCAGACGTCAAAGTCTTGTACCGATCTTCAGAAGCTTGAACGGAGAAGCAAAATAGAAGTACAAGCCAGTACATTGAAAGTTTTAGGCCAGTGCGAATGATGCAGATTCCTCTCAATATAAAAGCCGCAAAAGCAGCAATAATGTAACAATATAGTCAATTCCGCTACGTTCTCAAAACAAAATTATCATTGCCAGGAATGTTACTGACCCTGTTTTCGTTAAGAATCATGACTACCGGAGAGTATCCCATGTGTTGTTTTTATGAAGCTAAAACCATTCGTCTCAACAATAGCCAGTTAGTTGTTGAGCCTGAAAAAATCAACATTGAACAAATCAGGCTCAACCACGCCGGTGAGACTTGCCCGGTTTGTAGCGGCTTTGGCCGCCTTAAGTGCAAATCTTGCCGGGAGGGACGCGTGCCCTTTCTAGGTGGCCTGCAAATGTGTAATCATTGTCATGGTTGCGGCATTAAAGCCTGCCCAGCCTGCACCGCCACTGGTGTTCTCCAGTAAATTTATTGCAGCCTGACTGCAATTTTCATTTGCTCACAATTTAATAGATCTCTACATTACAAAAAGCTTCAATGTCTGAAGTGGCATTAAAGATTTACAATTCACATTATAAAAACCGTGGAGGCGTTATGAAGAATTTTTTCCTGATCATCTTTACAGTCCTGTTCACTTTGGGCAGCAGTATGGCTCTATTCCCCCAGGATTTCTCCAAAATTGAAATCGGCCACGTAAAAGTCGCCGGCACAGTCCACATGATTCATGGCACTGATGACGGCAAAAGTTTTAGCGGTGGCAACATTGCTGTTTCGGCTGGAAAAGACGGCGTGGTTATGATTGACTCAAAACTGACGCCAATCACAGACAAAGTTAAGGCCGCAATCAAAGAAATTGGTGGTGACAGCCCCAAATTTATAATTAATACCCACGTGCACGGTGACCATATTGGCGGCAATGCAGCATTTAGCAAGGATGGCTCACTCGTGGCACACACCAATGTTCGCAAACGCGCCATGGGCAACAAGACTGAAGACTTTTGGCCGATCATTACTTTTGATCACTCGCTGTCCCTGCACATGAATGGTGAGGATATTAAAGTAATTCACTACCCGGCCGGCCACACAGATGGTGATGCAGTCATTTATTTTCAGGGTTCAAATGTTGTACACATGGGCGACCACTATTTTTCCGGCCTGCTCCCCTTTGTTGATCTGGACAACGGCGGCACAGTGCAGGGTTACAGCCAAAACGTTAAAACTGTGCTGGACATATTACCGGAAGATGTGAAAATTGTGCCCGGCCACGGCCCACTTTCAAACAAAGATGACCTGAGAACATTTCATCGCATGCTTCAGGAAACGACCTCGCGGGTCACCGCAGCCATGAAGTCCGGCAAAAGCCTGGATGAAATAAAAGCCGAGGGGCTGCAGGAGGAGTGGAAAGGTTGGAGTTGGTCGTTTATCCCGACCGAACGCTGGATTGAGACAATCTATAACAGCTATTCAAAAAAGCAGACTCAAAAATAAAAAGACAAACTTATGGTCACATTGTCTTTTCGAACAAAAAAATCCCGCATAGAACGTTCTGTGCGGGATTTTTTAAATTGTTCAGAGAGTTCGGCTCAAACAGGCAATATCGCACCAGGTTTTCCCCACTCTCCTTTTTCTTCCAGAAATTTTATACTTTTGTCAATCAGTAGCTGACCATCTTCAGCCAAAGTAATCTTTACACGTTCTAACGGCCGCGGCGCTGGTCCTTCAAAGTTAACACCTTCTTTTGTAAAACCGCTGCCGTGGCAGGGGCACTTAAATTTGTTTTCAGCATCCAGCCAGCGCGGAGTACAACCTAAATGGGTGCACTGTGTAAAAAGAGCATAAATGCCTTCCTCATTGCGAACAATCCAAACCCGCTGGCTTTTAACCCATTTTGTCGAAACAGAGCCAAGCGGGTAGTCACCGGGATAGCCGGCTTTAAAGACCGGCGAAGGCTCAAAAAGAACCCGGGGAAACATAAACCGTAATGAACCGATCAAAAAAGACGCCAGGAAAGAGAAAAATGCAATCCAACCTGCCCGACTGAAAAAATTTCTGCGACTCATCCAAAGATTGCCCTGCTCATTGTCTGCAACAGGCTGCTTTGGTGAGGGGCGCGCCGTTTTCACGTCAGCCGCTGTTTTCTTTTCAGAAGGATTCTTTGCGGTGACCTCGGGTTTGATATCAGAGGCCTTTTCACCAGTGGGTTTCTGTTCCGCTCCTTGAGCTTTTTCTTCTGACACGCTTGCGCCTCCGGTAGATTTATTCAAATTAGATTAGGATGCTGCGACAGTATTAAAGTGGACACAAATATAGTGGATTACCACAATAAAGTCAAATGATTTTCGTCTAAGCGCTTCTAGCGGACAATCTCAAAGTAAGCAGTATCCACAACAGCCGAACCAAACAGGCCGATGCCATTGCCATTGATGTGAAAAGCCGGCTCGTGAAAATTGCCATCGATCTCCTGGATTTGTTCATTAGTGGACAAAAAATCCTTAAAATTTTTGTCCGCAGCATAAACAATGACTTGATAGGGACTATAAAACCAGGTCAGAAACGAAAATATGTCTATCTTTGATTCACCCGGTTCGAGCGGTGCGTCCTGAATCCAGGTAAAAGTGTTTTTGAAATCCTCTACATCAACGTCCTCGCTGTCTAAATCAACAAAGACATTTTCATAGATAAATGTGCTACGATCTGCGTTCAACGCGTTGATGGAAGCAGCATAATAATCTGTGTCCGGCGACCGTTCGAAAACGATGTTCAAGTTTTCCAGATTTCCCAGGTCATCTTCCTGCCGGTATCCCGTACTGCCTAATCTGGATTTGTGCTCCAGAATCTTGAATCCCGGCAGCGGAACTTTAGTAGTTGAGTTCGCAGACAGGTCTTTTCCATCAATCGTCGCATCCACCTGCAGTATGTAAGTCCGGCCGTTCTCCACCAGCAACTGCGGCGACTCATAGTAACCACTTGCCGAATTAAACTGTAACTCGAACTCATTACCTTCAGCATCTGCAATCCTCGCCTGTGCGTTGCGCAACAAAATATCTCCCGTGTCGATGACAGCGTTGAGCGGAAAATTACGGCGCAACTTGACTCGCGCTAACTGACCCGGAATCAGTGTGCCCTGAATAACTATTTTGGGTTGATAGCTCGATTCATTGATCGTCACTTTACCTTCGCCACAAGCCAGCAATGTGAGGGCTGGCAAAAGTAGCATGAATATTTTATACTGTTTGAATATCATTTCCAGATCCTCAATGGCATAATCAGAGTGAAAAAAAATTGACTTAATCTCTAAAACTGAAAACTGATACCAACGGTCGGCAACAAAGGAAACATGCCGGTGGTGTCAATATCAGGGTCAAAGCCGTTTTCCTGCTTATCTGTATCGTAATTGACGAACCAGATATTCTTGCGATTGCCAATATTAAAAATTTGTACATAGGGAAAGATGGACCAGCTTTTAAAATGCCGCTGGTAGGTCAGACTCAAATCCAGACGCGCATAAGCCGGCAATCGCAATTCGTTGATAGCGCTCGGGTAAACCCGATAATTTTCAAAGTCCCAATCCGGCAGCGTATCAATAAAATAACCCGAACCGGGCAGCGTAATCGGTTGGCCACTGGCGTATACAAACGTAGCACCAAGCTGCCAGTTAGACGTGTGTTGAATAGATTTTTTCCCATGCCAGCCGCGAAACATGTTTTTCACATCCAGGTTTGCCACCAGATTAACAGCATGTGTGCGATCGTGACGCGGATTAAAGGCATTTTTCTGATTCACGCGATCTATGGTATATTCTGTGGAAGACAGACTGTATCCAAGCCAGCCCGTCAAAGCGCCATATTCTTTTCTTAACAGCAACTCCACGCCCAAACTGTTTCCGTCCCCTCGATTAAAGACGCCCTCTGAATTGGTGTAAACCGGCAAGTTGCCTTCATATTCATCCGGGGTGACATCCACACTGATATTTTGATTATAGGAATAGATGTTGCGATAGTCCTTATAATAGGCTTCCAGTTCTACTTGGAAATCGCTGGAGACATCTTTGCTAATGCCGAAAATCAGATGCTTTGAGGAAGATTCTTTTTGCAACTCGTTTGAGGCCACCCAAATATCGGCAATAAAAGCGCGTGGAATTCGGTGTAAATATTGGTAGTAAATACCGCTGGACGCTTTCAGGTTTATTGAATCGGTCAGTCTGAATTTTGCGGATAAACGCGGCGCAAAGTTTGAATAGTTTTGATCTGAGTCAAAGAAATTATAGCGCAGGCCTGCCTCAACATCCAGGCGGTAAGTGGGACGCCAATTGGTTAAAACGTAAGCGGCATAATGCTTCTGCCGTGTGTTGACCTTTATCTTGCCACTTGGTGCATCTTGCCTGAAAATAAGGTGCAGGTTCTTTTGTTCAAAGCCAAAGCCCGTAACAAACTGCTTGGAAACATGATACTCGAAATCGCCTTTAAACGAAATATCGGAAACGAAGTTCTTTTCAACAAGATCGAACACATCGCTGAAGTCAAAATTCGAGTCAAACCTGCTGCCGGTCACCCACAAATTTGCAAAGAGCGTCGGGGAAAAAATGTGCGTCCAGCGTGCGCTACCCGTACGATTACCCCAATCATAACGAAACCCGATGCCGTTATCCACATTATTATTAAATATCAGATCCAGTTTATCTTCACTGCCGTAACTGCTGATTGTCAATTTATTGCGCGCATCGATATCAATAAATGCCTTGATGTTGCCATCGTAGAAATAATAGTTCGGCACATCGTCGATGGCCTTGGCAATGGTTTTGTCAAAATAAGTGCGTCGAAATGAACCGGAGAGAGAGCCTGATTTGCCAAGCGGCATTTGAATGGTCATTTTGGCGCTTAACAGACTAATTGAACCGCTGGCTTCAAACTCCTCACGATTGCCGTCAAGGTTTGTCACGTTAAGGATTGATGACAGCCGGCCACCATACTTGGCACTAAAACCGCCTTTAGAGAGTTCGACTTGTTTGATGGCATCCGTGTTAAAGGTTGAGAACAAGCCAAACGCATGTTCCGGATTGTAGACGTCGGTGCCATCAAGCAGATTGAGATTCTGGTCCGGGGTGCCACCGCGCACATAAAGCGCAGAAGAAAAATCCGAGACCGGCAAAATGCCGGGTAGCGTCTGTAAAGCCCGCAACAAATCCGCTTCAGCAACCTGAGGAATCTGTCGGATCTGCCGCGCAGACAGTTTGAGATTGGAAATTTGTTTTTCGAAAAGTTTTTCCGCTTCAGGGATGGCATCTTCGGTGATGATCACCCTTTCCATCTCGATATTTTTAACGGCAAGGCTCACCGTCACCGTCTTCTGGTCACCGGTGGATAATCTTATTTCCTTCTTTTGCGGCTTGTAGCCAATGTAGTGAAATACCAGGGTGTAAGTGCCAACCGGCACTCGTGGAATAACATAATAGCCGCTGATGTTGCTGCTGCTGCCCATTTGCGTGCCTTCAAGGTAAACATTTGCCCCAATCAGGGCCTCGCCGTTTGCAGCATCATAAACAAAACCACTCACAGTTGCATATTGTGCGGATTGCGCCCACCCTGTGCCGGCGATGCAGCTCAGCAACCAGAGTACAAAAAATACACGTTTCAAAAACACCTCCACTAAGTTTGAAATTATTCAGAGAAAAAAGCCTGAAATAACTCAAGCGATTAGACGAACAACATAAATAAAAGTTCAGCTAAAATCTCCGCAAAAACTCTGCTTGTAAAACAAAATGGTATAATTCAGGGCTCCAATGTGCTCTACTCATAAATTTTGCCAGAGAGCCACAGAGCAGACTGAGAATACGGAACTTACAATAACTGCTCTCTTTAGAAATAGTTTTTAAGAGCAAGTGGCGATTCGCATTTTTCTTAAACTCTAACCTTATGTTTTTTCTCTGTGCTCTCTACGCCTCTGCAGCTGATGCATAATTCAGGACAGATAATAGAAAATATAAGTAAATGCAATTGCGGCCGTAGCCACTGAAGACACCGACCATTTGTGAATAAATCAGCTACAAAGTTCAAATTTTGTGCCAAACTATTTACCTGAAAACGTCCTGGAACAGAGTGAAAATTTTCAACTGTTGTATTTTTTTACCCAGGTCAAATCAAATATAATCGCTACATCGAATTTGTTATACCTGATTTATAAAATGACTTTGAGCGTAGCGACTCAGCGGCAAAACCGCTTTCGCAATCTCAATAACAGCGTTACGGCATCTATAATTACTCTGATGCCATGGGGAACCCTGATGCGGTTTGAAATCTTGTCAAAGTAAAGATTGTTGCAAGGCCTGCACAGTTACTTTACATTTTTTATGGCTCCGGGATACAAACAAGAACGAAATCGGCGGGTCCGGCAAAACACCACTCTAATTTCGGCTCTATGTCGTTTTGTGTGGGTAAGTTTGACAGAGATAGAAAGCCACGGATTGGCACGGATGAGAACACGGATAAAACGAACTTAAAATTGCTAAAGACTTCACCCTGCAAAAGGAGCCACAATCACTCAATGAGTCAAAAAGTAAAGGGAATTAAAGTAGGAACATGAATCAATTTCGGCGAAGAAACAGTCGAGTTAAAACGACTTGTTTCTGAGCCTGAGTAAATTATAAACCCAGAATGGTTCTGCTGTAATATTTTATATTTACGACACTTCGCATTTAGTCAAATCCAAAGTCAGTTTTTTAAACCGCGGAGAACGCAAAGAACGCAGAGTTAAAGATACTTAAATTTTAAAAAATATTTAGTCTTTCAGATTATAGACCTTAGTTTCAAGTTCCAAGTGCGACAAAATTATCTACAAATAATTCGTTTGGCGTTTTGAATTTTATAGTTTTTCTGGGTCTATTGTTTAATCTGTCTTTAACGAATTCAGTATCAGCATCGCTGATGTCATCAAAAGGA
>JAJDAG010000125.1 GCA_029262005.1 Candidatus Zhuqueibacterota bacterium
ATTGATGAAGCCTATCAGGCGATCGTAGGTGCCCTGTTGCACTCGCTGTCCCCCATAATTGCCAAAACAAAGATGTACGGCCCTACCACCTTTTACATGCTTAAATACCGCGTTGATTGCTCGCGCCGCGATCGCTGCATCATCGGGGTTACCGGTGAGGTTTGCTTCGTCTACTTGAATGACATCGGCATCTATATCTATCAATTGCTCAGCAAGAATTTCTGCAATAGCCATAACAAGTTCCGAGAAATCGCTGTAGTATTTATTTGACAGCACACGAGCCAGCATATACGGACTTGTGATCGTAAATTTGAATGGTTTTCGAGTAAGCCGGCTGACGAACAGATAATCTTTAAGCAGGTTTAAGCTACCAGGCTCCAGTTTATCAACAACGATTCCCGCCGGCTCACTTCTATAAGTCATACCCTTGTTACTGCGATACTCATCTGATTCTTTACGTGTCAGCGGTCTCCGAATTCCGTCCATTGGCCCAATGAAATATTCTATCATGCCATTGGTTTCGGCATGATTAATATTCCACCGGTATAATTCGCCATCAACTAAAAGATCCACGCCGGCATTTTCCTGGATCTTCAGTATCGTCATTATCGCATCTCGCAAATTATCTTTGGTACTGAAAGCTCTTAGCCAGACAGGTGTTGGGTAACTTCCAACCGTAGTAGTTTCAGGGACTTGAGAGCTCATAGTTTTTCTTCCTTTTAAAAAAAAATCTAATTAGATACGGGGGACGGAGAGTTTTACTGCGAAGTCATGTTTCGACTCCGCTCTCCATGAAAAAGTCAGGTCAAATATTCCTTCAGCTCTTCGTCAAGCTCAAGATAAACTCGGTCGAAGGCTGGCTGAAGTCAAACAACCTCCTGCCCCTGCAATCAGATGTTAAAAAAATGAAACTTAGACTTGACTTAGTAGATTCCAATTTATACATTTACTCAACTTATTCTTCGTATCGCAGGCATAAGTTTTTTGTAATTACGGTAAACGGGTTCATTACCACAAACTTGAAGCAAAAAAATGATTCCAACCGCTAAAATTGAACAAGAAAATATACCGGTCACGAAACATCCGATTTCACTAGAAATTCCTGATTACGGGATTTGCATAGGAGAAAGCCACCATCAACTGAAATTCATGATGGACCCGATGTACAATCATTACACAAAAATTTACTATGTTCTTGAGGGTGTGGCTGATTGCTATCTCGATTCAAATCCCGTTCACCTGGAGAAAGAGTATCTTTTTGTAATACCATCTGAAATTGAGCACTATCTGGAGGACAAAGATAATTCTCCACTATCGCTGTACATACTCGCAATAGAAAACTCGTGTATGGAAAACCTTCATACTTTTTCTGAGCAAATTAGTCTGCTTAACCGGTTGGCACGCACACAACAAAGAGCGCTGACGCATCATGACTACGCGGCTTATGAAATTCCGAGGCTCTTTAGAAAGATTATAAATGAGCAACGAGTCAGTAGAGAAGGTTTTATCCCGGCTATTCAGGCGACATTGTTGAGTATGATAGTCGCACTCAACAGGATTTACGAAAATGTTCCTGCAATCGAACAAATGGATTCCTCAAATCCCACTTTTGCCAGAATTCAAAAAGTTGCAGATCACATCTCAAAGAATTTTTACGAACCGATTTGCATTGAAAATATGGCAAAAATGGCCTGCTTGAGCGTTCGTCAGTTTACAAACCAGTTTAAGGCCGTCTATGGTGTCACGTTCATACAATACTTACATTATCAACGCATTCAATTCGCACAGCAACTGTTGACCGAGACGGAACAACCGATAGCGGCCATCTGTTTTGAGTCCGGCTTTAATGACTTAGCTCACTTTTATCGTGTCTTTAAAAAGATGGCCAAGATCTCGCCTCGCAAATACCGGATAAGTTCAAGAAACGGTATGCCCACATCGGAACAGCAAGAAGATTGATTGCAAAGCTTTTATTTGTTTGTTGCGACAAAATGCGCGTTGACCGCGTTAACATTAGTGCAGCCTTATCCCCTGTCATGCCGCCTGAAAATCTTTTTGATGCACTAAATCAGCCTCTTGCATTTCATCTGCGGTATAGCCGCTTGCATCGGCAGCAGCCGCGCATTCAACAATTTCTTTCGGATTCTTTGCCCCGGACAAAACCAGGGAAATCCCGGCATGAGCCAATACCCACCGCATTGCTGCTTGCGGCACGCTTTTGATTTCGTCTCGCACCAAAAAAGCAAGGCGTTCTACCTGCTCCACACGTTCGAGGATCTCGTCCCGTGAATAACGAGCATTTAAATTGTTGGCCGAAAATTGAGTATTTTTCGTGATCGTACCCGACAAGAAGCCATTAGCCAAAGACTCCCTGGCCACAATACCGACACCTTCTTTTCCCAGGAATTCAACAAGATTTTTCGCCTCCCGATTTAGAAGACTGTACACCACTTGAATAACATCAATTTTTCGCTCCAAAGCCCAGTCCCGTGCCATCTGTTCCGTGTCTTGAAACATGGAAATTGAGTGGCCGACGAATCTTATCTTTCCCTGACTTTTTAGTTTTTCGAGTGCTTCCCACACGTCGTCGTGAATTTCATCGGGACTAAACGGAGAATGAAAAAACAGAACATCAATATGCTCCGTGCCGAGACGCCGCAAGCTCTCTTCAACAGAAGTCACGCAGCGTTGCGCATGGAAGTTGGGTTTGTTTCCGTCAGTTGGATTACGACCAAATTTGCTGGATATGATTACTGAGTCGCGATTACCCGCCAATGCCTTGCCCAGGATTTCTTCAGCTACGCCATCCCGCTCATCAGTGCCGTACATTGGCGCTGTGTCAAAAAAATTAATACCGGCATCAATTGCCGAGAGAATGGCTTCAAGTGCGTCTGACTCCGGTACATCACCGTAGATTTGAGAAGCAAATGCCCATGTGCCTAATCCGACTTCGCTGCAGCGAAGCCCTGTCCGACCCAAAGTACGATATTTCATTGCGAGTGCTCCTCCAGAAATTTTTTGATCTTAGGCAAGGCATTTTGCAAAAAGGTATCCAGCATTTGTTGCCCTTCCTCTGCCGACGCCTTTCTCGGGTCTTCTCCCCAAACTCCATCGTCATCCAAAGTCGTTTCCCGGTTAGGCGGCAGAGTGGAAAAATCCACCTTTTCAGGCTGAAATAGAAGCTGGAAAGAGGTTTCCCCTCTAGCCGCATGATTTGCTGGAAATGAACCTTCGAGGGGCTCTGAGTCGGGAAAGGCCCATATCCCGACATCCGGATTTGCAGCCGAAATTTGAGCAACTGCTTTTCTAATTGCGTTTACCTGTCCTTCGCCGTAATGGCCCGTAATTAGAATTATAACTCGAAATCCTTCATCTGCGAGTTGAGCGAGATATTCACTGCAAAGCGTGGTTACTGTATTTGAGTCATGTTCAATTGTATGCTTAAAACCCTTAAATGGCTTAATTGTATCCGTACCCACATATACTGCCGGGAGAACGACACCGCCCGTTTCTTTTGCCAATGCCGCACAGAGGCCGTATGCTTTTATCCCATCCAAACCCACTGGAGCATGATAGCTATGCCACTCAAGCGCACCCCAGGGAATGTAGGCCACAGAAGCATCTTTTCGAATCGCTTCAATTTGCCCAGGCCGCAATTCCTCATATTTTCCCCACTTTTTGTTTGCCAAATTGATCACCCCTTTTTTTAAATTGAAAGAAATTCATGAGCAGATGCGCAGGCACAAAGCCTTCTTAAAATATAAACTTCTGCAAAATCTACACAATTGTCAATCCGGCGTTTTTTCTGCGCGGTAAATCCGGTCTTGAGTGCCCACTCACTTGATTCCGAATTCCGCAAGCGCAGCAGCAGTCCGAATTTCATGGATGGTGGGGTTCGCCTGCGACCAGTCAAGTATCCCGAGGAACATGCGGTAACATGCAAATTTAAAGTAGGCGACTAGCCATCTGTTTTCATTGCGGCGGATCACCTCCATGGCGGTGATGCCTTTTTTCAGGGGAATCGGTGCCTGACTTGGCCACACGTTGGGATTATCAGAGATAACATAAGACCAATACTCATAATGTCCACCGAAAAAAAGCAGATATATACCATCTTGTTTCTGCACGTTACTCGACTCACAATGCGCCGAACCTGCGCTAACATAAGCCAGCCCTGCATCAGTCCAGTTTACCAGATCACTCGATATCGCCCGCGCCACACAAGCTTTGCCCTGTTTTGTAACAGCCGTATAATACATCGAATACTCGTCACCCCATTTACACACATGGGGATCGCGACAAGCCGAGCCCTTCTCTGTCGGGCAAAACGCCCAATCGAATTCTTCCGGACGAATAACAGGCTTGCCACTGACGCGTTTCCAACTTTGTAAATCGTCTGAAATAGCCGCCCCGATTCGCTGAGTATTATCAATCCCACAGCCGGTGTAGAACATCCAGAAAGTGCCGTTCCTTGCCAAAACATGCGGAGCGAATACATGTCCCGCATCCCATGACCCGGGTTGAATATAAAAACACGGGCTTAAAGTTCGCCAATTCAAAAAACCTTTTGTGACGCCATGTCCAAACCAAATTTCATTACCCGGCAGACAACAGGACACGCCCGGCGTACCGGCAATGTGAAATAGATGAAAGCCCTCGTCTGTCTTGATGATACAAAAATCTTTCAGATAATAGCCCTGCGGCGCGTACCCTGTCTTGAGCCAATCCTCCTGGTGGTTCTCGTGTTTTTGTACAGCATCTTTGTAACACTCAAAATCCAGATTTTTCATTTTCTCATAATCGCTCTATTAATTCAGTCAATGAATAGATGAATAAATAAGCCACGGATTGGCGCACCCATGAAGTCGCTGCACGCAACGTTCACCACCGTGGTTATTTTACCGAAAAGAAATACCTTGCAAATTAATGAAGTTATCTTCTAATTCAAGTAGTAATTACTCAAACCGGATTGGTGCATGAGTCAAGCGATAACGCGTCGCTCCTGTCCCATTCTGTCAAAAAAATCATCTTTAAATCGTTTTAAATAAAATGAACTTTTCAATATTCTCCTTACATTTCATAGCAATTCTTCTCTTGTTAGGGAGCCCCGGGCAAATGCAATCCCAACAACTCAAAGAAACCTCACACACCGTAAATGATAAAGCAAAAAGAACCACACTTTACGCAGTCACCCGCAGTACCGAAAAGTTCCGGATTTTTGGGCGTGACAATCCGACTGTCGGGCTGTTTACAACTCATGATTGGGGAGCGTCCTGGCAGCACTCGGGATGGCACTACACAAAGTGTTTTTCCGCCGCAATAGAGCCAAAAAGCAAGGGTAAGGTAATCTATCTCGCTTGCGGCAATGGCATTCAAAAATCGCAGGACTTTGGTGAAAATTGGACAATCACTTCCGGCTGGGAAATGACTGAGTGTTTGAAAGTTGCCGTCGATGCCGTGAACGTGCAAAACATATACGCCGCTACCGCTTACGGCATATTCAAAAGTAACAGTGGTGGCAAAATTTGGCAAGAAAAGAACCAGGGTCTGGCAAGCACCTTCACTGCATCCGTCGTTATCGATCGAAGCAGGCCCCATATCATTTATGCTGCAACCGAGGCCGGTGTTTACAGAAGCACAGACAGCGCCGAATTCTGGCAGCTTCTTGGATTGCAGGGCAAAGGCGTGCGGACGATTCTGCAAAGCGTTCACGATGAAAACACCTTGTTTGCAGGTACGGAAGATGACGGTGTTTTTCTTTCAAGAGATGCCGGTAAACATTGGAAGAGTATTAATCAAGGGCTGGAGAACCTGACCATCTATGCACTGGCGCAAGATCCGCAAAACGACCGCATTCTTTACACCGGAACATTCCGGGGCGGTGTCTACAAAAGTACGGATGGCGGCGTGTCGTGGCAGAGTCGCAACAACGGCTTGACCCGGCTCGACATTCACGCACTTCTAGTCGATCCCGATGACAGCGATGTCATTTATTGCGGCACACTTGGCGGCGGTGTTTTTATCAGCGAAGATGCAGGCGAAAAGTGGCGGTTTATCGGCCTGGAAACCTCGCAAGTCTGGGATTTTGCCATACAAGAATGAGA
>JAJDAG010000126.1 GCA_029262005.1 Candidatus Zhuqueibacterota bacterium
TTTGTTGTGGGATACGGCCTGGATTATGCACAAAAGTTGCGCAATTTGCCTGCCGTGTATCTAATGGACTGAGTTCAATCAATCGGAAATAACTAAGGAAAACATAGACGTTGAATACTAGCGATAAGAAAAAGACACGCAAGCGTGTGAGTCCACAAAACAAACAACCCAAGAGAGATGAAAATTTCCAATGGCGTAAGGCGACACGCACCTTAACTTTTTGGCTCATCATCATCATCGTTTCTATCTGGATTTCAGACCGTTTCAGCCTTGAGGAGAAGAGCGCCAAAGAGATAACTTACTCTAAATTTGTTGAACACCTTGAGAACAAACAAATAGAAGAGGCCGTTGTTGAAGGAAAGGAGTTCCTGGGGCAACTTTATGATAATGCTAGTGCCTTGAATGAGGAGCTTGTTGACTATCGTAGCTTCAAGGTAACTTTGCCTGAGGCGCCGACAGAGGAGACTGCCGCAAAGTGGATTCAGGACTACGGCGTTGCTGTTGAGTTTCGTGAGATGTCGAATGACTGGTGGAGCTACCTTTTCAATCTGTTGCCGTGGATTCTATTCGGTGTTTTTGGGATTTTTATTTTACGTAGAATGCAGGGTGGTGGCCCAAAGGGTATTTTCTCCTTCGGCAAATCCAGGGCAAAACTCACGACGGAAAATCAATCTAAAGTTACATTTGCAGATGTTGCCGGTGCGGATGAAGCCAAGCAGGAATTACGTGAAATCATCGAATTCTTAAAGGATCCTGACAAATTTCAGAAGCTCGGTGGCAGGATACCCAAGGGTGCTTTGCTGCTTGGACCTCCTGGAACCGGTAAAACATTATTGGCAAAAGCGGTCGCCGGGGAAGCTGACGTCCCCTTTTTCAGCATGTCAGGTGCTGATTTTGTAGAAATGTTTGTGGGCGTTGGCGCGTCTCGTGTTCGTGACCTGTTCGAACAGGGAAAAAAGAACGCACCTTGTATTATTTTTATTGATGAAGTCGATGCTGTTGGCCGCCATCGTGGTGCCGGCCTGGGTGGCGGGCATGATGAGCGTGAGCAAACTCTCAATCAACTTCTGGTTGAAATGGATGGATTTGAATCCAATGAAGGCGTTATTTTGATCGCGGCCACGAACCGGCCGGATGTTCTTGACCATGCACTTTTGCGCCCCGGGAGATTCGATCGGCAGATTGTCGTTGACCGCCCGGATGTCCGCGGCCGCGAAGGTATTTTAAAAGTACACACCAAAGATATTCCAATTGCAAAAGATGTTGTCCTCGCCACCATCGCCAAAGGAACCCCGGGGTTCTCTGGTGCAGATTTGGCCAATCTTGTCAACGAATCGGCCCTGCTCGCGGCTCGCCATAATAAAAAAGAGGTTGACATGCATGACTTTGAATATGCCAAAGACAAAGTCATGATGGGCGCCGAGCGCAAAAGTATGTTGATTACCGATGAAGAGAAGAATCTTACTGCTTACCATGAGGCGGGACACGTCCTTGTCGCTAAACATACTGCCGGCTCAGACCCGGTTCACAAGGTCACGATTATACCGCGTGGTCGTGCACTTGGCGTAACAACAACCCTGCCTATTGATGAAAAGCATAACTATTCACGAACCTTCTGTGAAGGTATGCTTGTGCATTTGATGGGGGGGCGCGCCGCTGAACTACTGGTAATGAATGAGTTGACGACTGGCGCCGGCAATGATATCGAGCGTGCTACCGCACTGGCGCGAAAGATGGTTTGTGAATGGGGAATGGGAAAAAAATTGGGTCCGCTTACCTTTGGCAAGAAGGATGAAGAAATATTTCTTGGAAGGGAGATCGCACGCCACAAGGATTATAGTGAAAAGACAGCGCAACTGATCGATGATGAGATTCGAGAACTAGTAGAGGTGGCGGTTGAAAAAGCAGCAGCCATTGTTGCGAAACATAGCGATCAATTGCATGCGCTGGCAAAAGAGTTGCTTGAAAGAGAAATTCTTGATGGCGTTGAGATAGACAAGATTCTCAACGGCGAGAAACTCAAACCGGTTGCATCAAAAAAAAGCTCGACTAATTCCAACGGCACCAAAAAGAAGAAGAAACCGGAACGACTTGACACTTGATAACGGTGTTGTTGCAGAATACAAATTGGGAGTCGGCCGGAACGTTTGCTGACTCCCTTTTGCGTTTTTAATGGTTGCTTCCTGTGTATGTACACGCCTCTGAAATGAAACTAACTTGCGGTGAAAAGACCGTTGATTTGAGCGAAAATACCCACATTATGGGTGTTGTCAACTGTACACCGGATTCATTCTACGCCGGGAGTCGGCATGAAATAGTCACAGCCGCAGTTGCGGTCGGCATACAAATGGAAAGAGATGGCGCTGACTTTCTGGATGTTGGTGGTGAGTCTTCCCGACCCGGCACGGAACCTGTGCCTTTAAAAGAGGAATTGGCGCGCGTCATTCCGGTGATAGAGGCCCTTGTCAGCAAAGTCTCTATCCCGATCTCGATCGATACTTACAAAGCTGAAGTCGCACGTCAATCCCTGGATGTTGGGGCTTGCATTGTAAATGATATAAGCGCACTACGGTTTGATCCGGACATGGCAAATGTCGTTTCGGGTGCTGCGGCGACTGTTATCCTCATGCACATAAAAGGCAAACCGAAAGATATGCAAAGCGCTCCTTCTTATAAAAATGTGACTGAAGAAATCTTCCTGCATTTGCAAGAGCGCATTGAATTTGCGATCCGGATGGGTATTGAACCGAACAAGATTATTGTTGATCCGGGAATCGGATTTGGTAAACGACTTGACGATAATTATGAAATCTTGCAACGACTTGACTCATTTAAACGTCTCGCTTGCCCGCTGCTGGTCGGTTTGTCACGCAAGTCATTTATCCAGAATGTATTGCAAGTAGCTGCAACGGAAGCTTTGGAAGGTACACTTGCGGCGAATACTCTGGCTATCTTAAACGGCGCCCACATTCTTCGCGTTCACGATGTGCTTGCCGCTAAAAGGGCTGCCACTATAGTGGATTACTATTTAAGGAACGCCGGTAAATAGGTTATGACGAACTATTTAACACTTTTTCACATTGGCTTCATAAGAGTAACGGTGGTCGATATTTTCGACATTTTGTTCATTTCCGTTATTTTATATAAGCTCTATTTTTTTATTCGTGGATCACGCGCTGCACAGATGTTTGTTGGTCTGATCCTGATTCTTATCGTTTCCCTGCTCACGCGGCTTTTTAATATGAGTGGTATGACCTGGATTTTCGATAGTCTCAAAACCGTATGGTTGATTGCTTTTGTGATCATTTTTCAGCCTGAGCTGCGTCGCATGCTCATCTTTGTGGGGCAGAGTCGATTAATCCGTTATTTTGTCAAGGTTTCCAGCAGCAAGACTTTTGACGAAGTAATCAAGGCAGCGGTAGAGCTTTCCAATCGTCGTTACGGGGGATTGATTGTTGTGATGCGGGATATGGGCATCAAGTCCATCACTGAGACAGGTATCCAGATTCAGGCCGAAGTGTCGGCCCCCCTTATTTGCTCCATTTTTAATCCTAAGGCCCCTCTGCACGATGGTGCTGTTATCATTCAGAATGACGTTATTGAGGCTGCAAAATGTATTTTGCCACTGACGCAAGATATGAATATTGACTCCCACCTGGGCACGCGCCATCGGGCTGCGCTGGGGCTTGCTGAAGAATCGGATGCGGTGATCGTTGTGGTGTCAGAGGAAACCGGCAAAATGTCTGTTGCACTGGATGGTCGCTTGATTCAAGATCTCGACAAAAACAATGTCCGGAATGTGCTTTTTAACGCTTTCAAATTGACCGGCGCTGAGGAGCATTAAAGCGCGCACAGCTTGTATTCGTCCTTGTCTGTAATTCTACTTTTTAAACCACACTTTCTGCTCACTTCTTCTACTCATGAAGAACATTTGGCCAAGCTGCACCGCTCTCTCGCCGAGAAGGAAAATGCCGAACGACCTGTTGTCTGAAAATGGGGCAGTGACTGGTTGGCATTGTGCAATATCTTTCGCCAGGAAGAAAACACATAAAGCAGCTAAACTGGAAAGAGCGCAACAGTAATTTTTTTGCGCCACCGCGACTCTACCTGTGTTCTTGTTTTTTCGCTTTTGCTTCCGGCGTTTCCGCTTAGTTGAATCCTGATAGTGAAAAGAATGAATCCAGTTTTTTCCGGCAATGATGAGATTTTCTGCCGTTGGGTGGCGGTCGTCGAGAATAAAGTGAAAGTCCGGGCTGTTCTTATAGGCACATGCGCGTTCCTCATGTAGTGGTGCACCTGCTAGTATATGAAACCTCATCTCAAAGTTCAAATCCTTCATGCGAAGATCTTCTCATGATTGAATTTGGCTCACTCGGTTCCCCTCTGGTGTCATCTACAATTTTGAACCTCTGCATCCATTCCAATACAAATTTTAAACATGTGTTCACTGCGGAGTTTGCAAGGAAAATAATTAGTGTGAGGTGTCGTTTCAGGGTTGAATTTATAGGGATATAATAAAAAAAGCCCATCAAAATTGACGGGCTTTTTTTATTAATTGGTGGCAGGTTTTAGAAACTAAAATTAGCAGTTCCTAATATTACACGACCATTAAAGCCAAATTGGTTAACTTCCCAGGGATATTGAAAGCGCCCCCCGAGGTCTGTTACAAAATCGCCTTTCGTATCAATTTTATCAGGGTAGACACTGAAAAGATTGTTCACTAAAAGGCCAAGCGAAATTTCTTGAGTGAGTTTGTAGCCGACATTCAGATCAAATAAAACCTTTGACGAAAACGTCTGGTCTTTTGCCGGGTCGTCTGCATGCTGCCAGGTAACTTCACCAAAGTGCGTTCCTGACAGTCCCACTGTGAGTGGATTGAGATCGTAAGTAGCGCCTAAGATTACCTTTGTTGTTGGTCGCGCTGTTAATAAACGAGCTTGTTCTTTGCGGTTAAAGATATCAATTCCTTCGTCCGCAAGAACTTTGGGCGTATTAACTTTACCCTCAATAGAATGGTCAAATACGGTAGCTGCACCATTAAACCGTAATTTACCTGTTCTGTAATTCGCAACAACATCGACACCCTTTGTGCTGGTGTTAACAGCATTGATAAAGAATTTTAGGCTCGTAATACTGTTTTCGCTCAAAATACGTCCAACAGTGGTAGCAGGATCACTTGAGGCGATTTCACCTGAGTAAACAATTCGATCATCCAGATCGATTTTATACAAATCAACGCTAAAGAACAAACCATTTATCGGCCTGCCGGCAACTCCAACTGTGAAGTTGGTCGCGGTCTCTTCTTTTAATTTGTTAACCCCTAATTTACGTAAAACAGGGCTGTCATTATTAAACGTACCTTGATTGCTGACAGTACCCCCGGAGATTAACGTCTGAATATTACTCAAATGAATCTGGTGCAGTGAGGGTGCACGGAAACCTGAAGAAATTGACCCTCTCACACTGAATTTATTCTGAGTTGTTTTCAGACGGGCATTCACTTTATATGTCAGGTTGGTGCCAAAGTCACTATAATCCTCATAGCGGGCGGCCGCACCGATGAATAAGTTGTTAGTAAAATCAACCCCGGCGTCAATATAAGCACCGACATTTGTACGTTTAGCATCAACTGCATTTTGAGGCTGCAAACCTGGGAAGGATTGAGCGCCACCGCCAATATATGATGCTTCCTCCCCAGCTTTGGTGATAAAGTTCTCTTGCCTGAACTCGGTGCCGATACTGACAAACAGTTTGTCATACAGTAATTTGGAAATATCAAAGTTTATAATATTATTATTAAACTCATAACCACCGGGATCAAATTCAGTAGGACTGTTTTCCGCCATAGCAGGGTTTAATGAATTACCTACTGTATAATCTACATCATTACTTCCAAATGTGTAGCTTAAATCATAACTCCACCCTAATTTCTTAGAACGGAACCCTGCCGTCAATTCCGAATCGAATATATCTGTTTCAAAGGTAGGATGAAATCCCTGATAGAGAGTTCCTTCTTCATGTTTAATAAAGTGGGGATCATTGTCAATTCCTGGCCAATATGGTACGCGATATAAAGCGTAGCTTAAGCCCTCCCGGTAAACCAGGCCACCGTATGCATATACTTCATCAGACTCATTTAATTTTATTTCACTGTTGAAATAAATGTCTGAAGTCTTCATGTTTGGCAACCCAACCCGCATTCCCATATCGGGATTTTCTTGCAACCATGGATGTGTACCGTCCAATAATGACTGATCGCCAAAAATGTTACCCCACAGACCATCCGTACCCGGACTTGGCGCACGGTTTGTTTCCTCTTGATCCGAGTACCCGGTTGATAGATTGAAAAATCCCTTATCACCGATTTTGAAACCGGTATTTACGCTACCACCAAATTGAAACCCATCACCTTCGTGGGTAACTCCGGAATGAGTTCTTATCGTAGTTTTTTCGGTTTCATCATTTAAAATAACATTAATGACACCGGCAATCGCATCTGATCCATACTGAGCCGAAGCGCCATCGCGCAAAACTTCAATACGTTTTATTGCGCTTACAGGGATACTACCCATATCCACACCAACGTCGCCTTTGCCCGGTGTGTCATTTATAAAAACCAAAGATGACTGGTTTTTTCTTTTTCCATTTATCAATACCAGTGTACGACTTGGCCCCAAACCTCTTAAGTCGGCAGGGTCAAAGTGAGCAGTCGCATCAGATATTGTTTGTTGGGTGGAATTGAATGAGGGAACAACGTAATGAAGCATCTTGTCCATCGATACCTGTGCTGTCCCTTGAAGATCCTTGAGTTTAATGTTATCTATCGGGATGGGTGAAGTAATTGCTGTTCTTGCTCTGTAACGAGATCCCACAACGACAATATCCTCAGAATTCAAAACATCTTCTGCCAATACAACATCCAGAAAACTGTCATTATCTATTGTGACAATTTTTTTCTCATATCCAATATAAGTGAACACTAATACAACCGGGAGACTTTCGACCTTTAATGAAAATACTCCATCTGCATCGGTTGTTGTTCCGGTAAAGGGTGAATCTTTCACGACAATATTTACACCGCCTAAAGCCGTCAACTCTTCACTACCTGAACCGAGCACATCGGAGCCGGTAACCTTTCCTTTGATCGCTGTTTCTTGCGCAAAAGCAACAGTTGCAATGAA
>JAJDAG010000127.1 GCA_029262005.1 Candidatus Zhuqueibacterota bacterium
AAATATTGCTCGGCTCACAACGGTGTTGAAGGAATTTGATCTTGGTATTCGTGGGCAAAATAATAGAACAGAGAGTGAGGCATAAGACCGTGGAATTGAGTAGAGGCAGCAGAAAAACCAAGAGCGGGCTGGTCGTATCCAATAAGATGGATAAGGGTATTGTCATATCTGTCGAGCGGATGGTAAAACACGATCTGTACGGCAAGTTTTTCAAAAAAACGTCGAAATTTATGGCTCATGATGAAAAAAATGAATGCCAGATTGGTGATCGTGTTAAAATCATGGAAGTCAGACCGTTGAGTAAACGTAAGAGATGGCGTCTCGTTGAGATAGTTGAAAAGGCTAAGTAACAAATAGACCGAGTGAGGAAATAATGATTCAGCAATATACACGAATGACGGTCGCAGACAACACAGGTGCCAAGAAGGTAATGTGCATTATGGTGCCTGGTGGAACCAAGAGAAGGTATGCATACATTGGTGACAAGGTTGTGGTGTCTGTAAAGTCCGCCATTCCTGGCAGTGCAGTGAAGAAGGGAGATGTCAGTAGAGCTGTGATCGTTCGCACGAAAAAGGCAATCCGTCGAAAAGACGGATCATATATTCGCTTTGATGAAAATGCTGCGGTGCTGATAAATGACCAGGATGAGCCAAAGGGCACTCGTATTTTTGGACCAGTGGCGCGTGAGTTGAGAGAAAAACAGTACATGAAGATCGTTTCTTTGGCCCCAGAGGTTCTCTAAAACGATAAGACAAGGAATCGGAAGATGCGAATAAAAAAAAACGATCAGGTTGTAGTTTTGTCTGGGGAGTATAAAGGCAAGCGCGGAAAAGTCTTGAAGCTTTTCCCTGACCGTGATCGAGTAATTGTTGAGGGCGTGAGTTTTATAAGTAAACATACAAGGCCTTCACAGACAATGCCTCAAGGAGGGATTGTAAAAAAGGAAGCACCGATTCACCTTTCGAAAGTTATGCTGATTGATCCAAAAACCAATGAGCCGACTCGTGTGAAATTGGGTTATCTTGAGGCTGATGGAAAGCGGTCACGGCAAAAGGTGCGATTTTCGAAGAAAACAGGTGAGATTATTCCTAACCAAACATAAATTTGTCTTGAGGTTAAGAAGGAAGAATGGCTGATTACGTTCCAAGGCTAATAGCCGAGTACCGGGAGAAGATTGTGCCCGGCTTGATGAAAAAAAATGGGTATGCAAATATAATGCAAGTACCCAAGGTTGAGAAAGTTGTTTTAAACATGGGTGTTGGTGAGGCAACGCAAGACTCTAAGCTAATCGATAAATCTATCGAGGATATTGAGAGTATTGCCGGGCAAAAGGCGATTGTAACCATTGCCAAAAAAGCAATCTCCAACTTTAAGCTTCGTGACGGCAACAAGGTCGGGTGCAAGGTTACTTTGAGGCGCCATCACATGTATGAATTTTTAGATCGGCTTATTAATATTGATATTCCCAGAATTCGGGATTTTCGCGGCCTGTCTGATCGCTCTTTTGATGGTAGAGGAAACTATAACCTTGGAATTAAGGAGCAGATTATCTTTCCTGAAATCGATTATGATAGAATCGATAAGATTCGGGGAATGGATATTTGTATTGTAACAACGGCGAAGACAGATGCAGAGGCTTATGAACTGCTTGCTGCTTTTGGAATGCCATTTAAAAAGAAAAACGAAACTAACTAAGATTACGAGGGTCGTTTTGGCTAAGAAATCTTTAATAGCAAAGCAAAAAAGAGAGCCAAAGTTTAAGGTTCGCGCTTATAATCGGTGTTCCCGCTGTGGCCGCCCAAGAGCTTATTTGCGTAAATTTGGTCTGTGTAGAATTTGCTTTAGAGAGTTGTCTCTTGAAGGCAAGATTCCTGGCATCACAAAGTCTAGCTGGTAGGAGAGGGTTTTAGATATGAGCATGACAGATACAATTGCTGATTACTTGACAAGAATTCGGAACGCAAATCAAGCTAAGCACAGCAAGGTTGATATTCCAGCATCCAATTTTAAGAAAAGCCTAACGCGCATACTTAAAGAATATGGTTATATTAAGGACTATCTTTTTATAGATGATAAGAAAAGTGGTCTGATAAGAATCTACTTGAAATATGCGACGGATGGCACCAGTGTCATTAACGGTTTAAAACGTGTCAGTACACCTGGCTTACGCAAATATGTTGGCAGCAAGGAGGTCCCGCGCGTCTACAACAATCTCGGAATGGCGATTCTTTCAACACCTAGAGGCGTAATTTCAGATCGTGATGCCAGAAAGCTGAACGTAGGCGGCGAAATTGTTTGCTATATTTGGTAAAGCATTGATAATAAGGAGAATTAACTAAGTGTCTCGTGTAGGAAAAAATCCTATTAGCCTGCCTGATGGTGTTGAGGTCGAAATAAAAGACTCGGTGGTTAGTGTAAAAGGACCTAAGGGCAGTTTGTCTAAAGAAGTACATTCTGAAATTTCGGTTGAGATAAAAGATGGGCAGGTAGTTGTAAGCCGTCCAAATGATAGTAAAACTTTTCGTTCACTGCATGGCCTCTATCGTAGTTTGATTGCGAATATGGTTGAGGGCGTTCACAATTCGTTTGAGAAGAAACTTGAAATTGTCGGTGTTGGCTACAAAGGCGAGGTAAGTAACAAGCGACTGACATTGCAACTCGGGTACTCACATCCCATCGTCTTCGTTCCGCCGGAAGGGATCGAAATTACAGCAGAGTCGCCAACAAAATTGGTTATTTCGGGAATTAATAAAGAGATAGTTGGTCAGGTAGCTGCCAAAATACGTTCGTTCAGACCGCCGGAGCCGTATAAAGGCAAGGGGGTTAAGTATGAAGATGAACAAATCCGAAGAAAAGCCGGAAAAACAGCTGCTTAAACGGTCAAAGGTTTACCATGTCAACTAAGATTTATGCTAGGGCCTTGAAAAGGTCAAAAAAAAGAGTACGTATCAGAAAAAAAATTTCAGGTGCTACCGAAAGGCCACGCCTGGCTGTGTTTCGCAGCGCAAAAAATATTTATGTGCAAATTATTGATGACGTACAAAGACGTTCTCTGTGTGGCGTGTCTACGGTTACACCGAGCTTGCAAAAGGACGTTGCCAAGGCCAAGAGTAAGTTGGAAGCTGCAAAACTTGTAGGTGCGGCCATTGCACAAGCTGCAAAAGAATTGAAAATAGAATCAGTGGTATTTGATCGAGGAGGCTACCTGTATCACGGTCGTGTGAAAGCCGTTGCTGATGGCGCACGTGAGGGTGGTTTGAAGTTCTAAGATCTATATGTAGGAATAGTTTACGGAGACTTCGTTGAAGAATATTGTAAAAATTAACCCGGCTGAGCTCGACTTGAAGGAACGCGTTATTCAAATTAACCGCGTTGCCAAGGTTGTTAAAGGTGGCCGCCGCTTCAGTTTTAATGCCATTGTGGTAGTCGGTGATGGAAATGGACATGTGGGTACAGGTCTAGGGAAAGCCAATGAGGTTGTAAGTGCGATTGCCAAGGGTTCTGAAAACGCCAAGAAAAACTTAGTACGGGTTCCTATTGTCAAAGGGACGATCCCACACACAATAAAGGGCAAGTTTGGTGCAGGAAAGGTTTTCTTAAAACCTGCGTCGCCGGGAACAGGTGTAATTGCAGGCGGGGCCATTCGTGCAATTGTTGAAGCCGCAGGGATTCAGGATATTTTAACCAAGTGTATGGGTTCAGCCAATCCGCATAATGTGGTTAAGGCAACGATGGTTGCTTTAACGGAATTGATGGACGTTTCAGAAGTTGCTCGTAAACGCGGGTTGACAATCTCTGAAGTATTTAATAAAACTATGACAGTATAGATATTATGGCCGCGAAAAAGACCGTTCGGATAACTCAGGTTCGCAGTATAATTGGTCGCCATTTCAATCAAAAACGTACGATTGACGCATTGGGCTTGAGGCGAATCAACCATACAGTAGAACACACGGATTGCCCGCAAATCAGAGGCATGATAAATAAAGTCAGTCATCTTGTTAAAGTAGAATCTGCTTAGACAGAGGAATTTTTGAATATGGATTTAGGCAGCCTAAAAAGTGCGCCAGGTGCCGTTCGCAAGCGCAAAAGAATAGGTCGTGGACCTGGTTCAGGCCACGGTAAGACATCTGGAAAAGGACACAAAGGTCAAAGATCGCGCTCCGGATCTTCGATTAGACCATGGTTTGAGGGTGGACAAATGCCATTACAGCGGCGTCTACCCAAGCGTGGCTTTACGAATATTTTCAGGAAGGAATATCAGGTCATTAATGTGAAAGATCTTGGGCGTTTGTCAGAGAACGAGGGAATTACGCCGGAGGTTTTGTTTAAGCAGGGACTTGTTAGCAAAAGTAGCATGCGTGTAAAAGTTCTTGGGGATGGCGAGATTTCTCAAGCAATTGAGATTTCAGCGCATGCCTTTAGTGCTTCAGCAAAAGAAAAAATTGAAAAAGCCGGCGGGAAGGTGACAGTATTATGATGCAAGGCGTCCAAAGTATGTTCAAAATACCAGAGTTGAAACAGCGTATTATTTTCACGCTGCTCATTCTGATAGTTTACCGTATCGGTGGACACATGCCAATCCCGGGTATCAACAGTGCCGCGCTGCTCGATTTTTTTAGCGAAGCACAAGGTGGAGGACTCTTGGGGTTGTATGATCTTTTTGCGGGCGGCGCGTTTCGTCGCGCAACGGTTTTTGCCTTGGGTATTATGCCATACATTTCCGCCTCAATTATTATTCAATTGCTTGGCGCCGTAGTTCCTTACTTCCAGAAATTGCAAAAAGAGGGTGAAGAAGGAAGAAAAAAGATTACTCAGTATACCCGTTACGGCACTGTGTTTATTTCAGCAATGCAAGCCTACGGTGTGAGCATATTCTTGGAGAGCATTCGAACAAATGCTGGTTTGTCTGTCGTGCCTGACGCAGGCTGGGGATTTCGATTGTTAACCATGATTACGCTTGGAGCCGGCACTATTTTGATAATGTGGCTTGGTGAGCAGATTACAGAAAGAGGTATTGGGAACGGTATCTCACTGATAATTTTTATTGGTATCATCGCAACTTTCCCCAATGCGGTGCTTGATGAATACCAACAGATAAGTGGCGGAAACCGTGCCATTCTTACTGAAGTGTTTTTACTCGGGGTAATGGTCGTGACAATTGCAGGCGTGGTTGCCTTAACGCAAGGGACGCGCAAGATACCAGTGCAGTATGCAAAGCGTGTGGTCGGCAGGAAAGTCTATGGTGGGCAAAGTACGCATATACCGTTGCGAGTTAATACTGCCGGTGTTATGCCAATCATCTTTGCTCAGTCAATTATGTTTGTGCCTCAAACAGTTGTGACTTTCTTCCCAAATAGCGAATTTATGAATTCACTCACACGCTATTTTGATGTGCAATCTGCAGTTTATTGGTTTATCTTTGGTATGTTAATTATATTTTTCACCTATTTTTATACTGCCATAGCTTTCAATCCTGTTGATGTTGCTGATAATATGAAGAAGCACGGTGGTTTTATCCCAGGTGTTCGCCCAGGGAAACGAACGGCGGAATTTATAGACAATATTTTAACACGCATTACACTGCCTGGGTCTATTTGTTTGGCATTTGTTGCTATTTTACCATTCATAATTTCGCGGTTTGTAAACGTATCGTATAATTTCGCTTCTTTTTATGGCGGGACTTCATTGCTCATTATTGTCGGTGTAGGACTGGATACGTTGCAGCAATTGGAGTCTCATTTATTGATGCGACATTATGATGGTTTCATGCAGGGTAGTGGTAGAGTTAAAGGCAGGCGCAGATTTTAAGTGATTCATATTCGTAGTAAAAGAGAGATAGATGCCATCCGTAAAAGTTGCCGTATTGTTGTTGCAGCTTTGCAATTGGCTGAAAAACTTATCGCGCCCGGCGTTGAAACGTTGAAAATTGACAAACAAATAGAGAAGTTGATTTTGCAACGAGGTGGATATCCCGCATTTAAGGGATATAACGGATTTCCTGCGAGTTCATGTATCTCCGTTGATGACGAAGTTGTACATGGTATTCCAGGAAAGAGAGTATTGGCCGCTGGGGAAATTGTGAGTGTGGATATTGGTGTTGAGTGTGAGGGTTTCTTTGGTGATAGTGCCAGAACATTTGCAGTCGGGGAGATTAGCGAAGACAAGAAACAATTGATGCGGGTTACGCAAGATTCTTTGAACCAGGGCATTCTTAAGATTGCCGATGGTGCTCGATTATCTAATGTTTCCCACGCTATTCAGAATGAAGTTGAAAAGGCGGATTATTCTGTCGTTAGAGATTTGGTTGGGCATGGAATTGGCCGTAAGTTGCACGAGGATCCGCAGATTCCTAATTATGGCGCGCCAAACTCAGGGCCGCGTTTGCGCAGGGGCATGGTGTTAGCGGTTGAGCCAATGGTGAATATGGGTACATTTGAAGTAAAAACACTTGAAGATAATTGGACTGTTGTAACTCAAGACGGGTTACCTTCAGCTCATTTTGAGCACACTGTGGTCGTTTCAGATAATGGCCCGGAAATACTTACAGACGATAATTAAAAATGGCAAAAGAAGCACCAATCAAGATAGACGGGACCATCACTGAGACGTTGCCCAATGCTACGTTCAGGGTTGAATTGGAGAACGGTCATAAGGTGCTGGCGCATATTTCAGGAAAAATGAGAATGCATTTTATTAAGATTCTGCCAGGTGATAAAGTGACATTGGAACTGTCTCCCTACGATTTGAGTCGGGGACGGATAACGTATCGGTATAAGTGAGGGTGACAAATGAAGGTTCGGTCTTCCTTGAAGAAGATTTGTGATAATTGTAAAATTATCCGTAGAAAAGGGCGAGTGATCGTCATTTGCAAAAATCCACGGCATAAACAGCGCCAAGGGTAATTCTAATCGAAGTTTTGGAGGAATGTTTTGGCTCGTATAGCAGGAGTTGATTTACCTAAAGACAAACGCGTGGTCATTGGCTTGACCTATATTTTTGGCATCGGCCCTACCAGTTCCAAGAAAATTCTTGGTGAGGCTGGTGTTGATTATTCAACACGGGTGAAGGATCTGACCAATGATGATGTCGCTAAGATTCGGAGCATCATAACGAATGCCTATCGAGTTGAGGGTGCTCTTCGTACTGAAGTTACAATGAGCATTAAGCGGCTTATGGATATTGGTTGCTATCGTGGCCTGCGTCATAGACGGGGATTGCCGGTGCGCGGCCAGCGAACGCATACTAACGCTAAAACTAGAAGAAGCCGTAAGCGGTAATTGAAAATTCAAAGTCGAGAGGCTACAGTAAATGGCTCCAACAAAAAAACCAAGGGGTAAGAAAAAGGATAAGGTAGAGGCAAACGGTATTGCCCACATAAAAGCTACCTTTAACAACACTATCATTACCCTGACGGATCAGTATGGCAATGTAATATCTTGGGCTTCCGCAGGGAAGCTTGGGTTCAAGGGTTCGCGTAAAAGTACTCCTTTTGCTGCTCAATTATCCGCCGAGTCTGCTGCCAAAGAGGCAAAGGAGTTGGGTTTGCAAAGAGTTGAAGTACATATTAAAGGCCCGGGGTCCGGACGTGAATCGGCAGTTCGCTCATTGCAGGCATCCGGACTGGAAATTTCTGCTATTAAGGACGTTACACCCATCCCTCATAATGGTTGTCGTCCGCCAAAACGCAGACGAGTATAATGTTTGCACTACTTGGAGGTATTAGAATTTAATGGCAAGATATATTGGCCCAGCTTGTAAGCTTTGTAGACGGGAAGAGCAAAAGCTTTTTCTGAAAGGTTCCAAGTGCACAACACCGAAGTGTCCGCTTGATAAGAAATCTTATCCACCAGGACAGCATGGTACCAGGCGCCGCTTCAAGCAGTCGGAATATGGTATTCAGTTGAGAGAAAAGCAGAAAGTGCGCAGAATGTACGGCCTGCTTGAGACACAATTTCGCAACTACTTCGAAAAAGCTGAGCGGCAAAAGGGGATTACGAGTGAAAACCTTTTGCAATTGTTAGAGCGACGACTGGACAATTCGGTTTACAGATTTGGTTTCGCCTCGTCTAGAAAAACAGCACGACAACTTGTGCGGCACGGACATTTTATGGTTAATGGACGGGCGGTCGATATACCGTCTTATATCCTTAAGCCGGGAGATGTTGTGCAGGTTAAAGATAAGAGTAAACGATTGGATGTGATCCATAGCTCCATGAAAAAGATGCGGGAAGGCAAGTTGCTTCCATGGCTTGACTTGGACAAGGCTGGAATGAAGGGAACGCTTCTAAATAACCCATCCCGAGATGATATTCCATTGGAGATAAACGAGTCTCTAATCGTTGAGCTCTATTCTAAGTAATCAACATTTGTTACGGAGATTTTAGAATATGAATTGGCCCAATCTTCAAATGCCGGAAGGCATTGAAATTGATGATACGAGTTACTCGAACACCTTTGGCAAGTTTGTTTTTCAGCCACTCGAGAGAGGCTTTGGTGTTACTATTGGTAATTCGTTAAGAAGGATCTTGCTGGCGTCATTGCCGGGAGCGGCTATTTCAATGATACGTGTCAATGGTGTGTTGCATGAATTTGCCACCATTTCTGGTGTTGTTGAAGATGTTGCAGATATTGTGTTAAATTTGAAGGAAGTTCGGTTCAAACTTATAAATCGCCTCTCTGATAAAGTTGTTGTATCTTTGTCCGGACCAGGTGAATTTACAGCCAGGGACATTCAAAACGGCAGTACTGATTTTGAAATATTGAATCCTGAGCGGCATATTGCAACACTTAACGAAGATGCAAATTTCGACATTGAGCTTCGGATTTCTCGTGGGCATGGTTATGTCCCTGCAGATGAGAACAGAATCCCTGATCAGCCTATTGACGCACTACCGATTGATGCGATTTATACACCCATCCGACGTGTCAGTTATCACGTAGAAAACACACGTGTTGGACACCGGACTGACTATGAGAAATTGACGCTTGAAGTTGTGACTGACGGCAGTGTTACACCAGATGATGCATTGACCTATGCGGCTAAAATTCTCAAGGATCATATTCAGTTGTTTATCAATTTTGATATCGAGCCTGAAGAAGAAGAGCCAGTTGAGGTTGACGAAGAAATCCTCAAAGTCCGCAAGCTTCTCAAGATGCCTGTTGATGAGCTTGAACTTTCCGTGCGGTCTTACAACTGTCTAATGGCGGCGAATATTAAAACAATTTGTGACTTGGTCAGGCGTGACGAGCAAGAAATGTTAAAGTTCAGAAATTTTGGACGGAAATCCTTGCAGGAGTTGACCAAAATTCTTGATGAGAAAGGCCTTCAATTCGGTATCGATACCGAGAAGTATCTTAAAGGCGATACAGAGTAAAGGGAAAAAATATGCGGCATCGAAAAGCACATAGAAAACTTGGAAGAACAGCAAGCCATAGGAAAGCTATGCTTGCAAATGTGGCAGCGGCTCTGTTTGAGCATAAACACATTCGGACGACAACGGTCAAGGCGAAGGAAGTTCGTAGTACCGTTGAAAGATTAATTACTTTCGCCAAGAAAGGTAGTCTTGCAGATCGGCGTCAGGTGTTAAGAACGATTCGGGATAAAAAAATAGTCCGCAGTCTGTTTGATGAAATTGCACCTACGTACAAAGATCGCAATGGCGGGTACACGCGTGTTATTAAATTGGGTAGACGGCGCGGTGATGCTGCTGAAATGGCTGTGCTTGAATTGGTTGGGTATGAAGGTGTAGCCATTGAAAAGCAGATAGATCGTGCTGAGAAAAAGGCAACTAAAGCGGCCGACGACAAGGAGTCTGCAAAAGGTGATCCTACGGAATAAGCGCGCTCGTCTGAATTCATGTGTTAGAATTCGAAGCCGATTGTTTTTCAGCACAATCGGCTTTTTTTTGGTATTGCTTTCGCGGTGGAACTTATTTTAAACTGAATAAGTACGTAAGGAAGCCAATAATTTCCTTATTTCGCACGACAAAGGTTGAAGTTCATGAAACAGATTGTTTTACATGGTGTTATGTTTTTTAATCTGCTAATTATCTCTTTATTCCTGGTTATAATGAGCAGTTGCAAAAGCGATCGTGCTGTTGATGGGTTTGATCTACTCCTGGATTCTGGTAGCCTGGGTCGGGTCGATAGTACACGCATGTTGACTGATAGTGAGATCGGGTTTTCAGATACGCTAGCTGCTACCGGTTCACAATCACTATTGTCACTCGGTTCACTGAACGGTATTGAGACGCGAATAGTCATGCGTTTCGGTAGCGTTTCAGATACCCTCGAAATTGCTAAAGCTACCTTGCTTTTGAATACGAATACCCTACTTTCTGTTGGCCGTACAAAATCGAAATTTGACGTGATTGTCAGAAAAGTAGGAACAAGCTGGGATGAGGGACAAGTTAATTTTGACAACTTTTCTTTTGACACAACTCAGGTTTTGGCTCGGTCAGAAATTAAATCTACTGTGGGCAGTTCTAATGTTGCCGATTCTACATTTTCTGAAACAGTCCGTTTCGAATTCAATGAGACTGGTCTGGAGCTCGTACGTAATTGGGCGGACCCGGCATCGGCAGATACGCACGGCATACTCATCGATTTTGATACAAGTGATTTCGTTAAAGACTTTTTTTCCTCAGAAGGCTTACTGAACAGGCCCCGTTTGGAGCTGTATCTTTCTAAGAATGGCGCAGTGGTGGATACAGTTTTGTCGGAGCCAACTGCTGACGCATTTTTGTTTAATCGTACCTTTGAGCCTGCCCAAGATGGGCTCCTTCATGTGGATAATCTTTTCGGCCGGCAGGTAATGGTAAAATTTAATTTGGATAGTATCCCCAGGGAATCCACTATCAATCGGGCTAATCTCATTCTCCATGTGGATGAAGATAGGAGCGTTCTCACGAGCAGTGGATTTACTCTACAAATAGATCAGTTGTCTGAGTTTGATACTGCGACCAATACTGCGGTGAGGGATTCAGTCTTGTCGCCAAGATTTAGTCTTGTAAGAAGAGGTGGCTCGGTAGTAACAATGTCCGTTCGCAATGAAATTCAATTTTGGGTAACTGGAGAATTTGTAAATCAGGGATTGTTGCTGCGAGGTGCTGCTTTCGGACGTGACATATCCAGCGTCGCATTTCATTCCAAAAACACAAACCCGGAGCTGGCGCCTCGACTTGAGATTGAGTTTTCTTCGCTTGAGCAATGACAGTGATTAAGGAAAAGGCACTTTTATGTTTCAACGAAATATTCTAAAAACGCTCCTTTGTATTGGCATCTTCAGCTTTTCGGGTGTATCGAATACCTATTCGCAGTCTTATTATTCTCAAGCTGAAATAGGTGTGGTGCACCATTTTGTGAGCGGGCAAAGTATCGGCATGGGGGGAGTTGGTCTTGCCGTTGCCGACCCGGTTTCTGTCAATTTTCTCAATCCTGCGGCGCTGACTAACTTGTCTGTTACTTACCTGTCTGGAAATTTTTTGCACCAAAACACGTCGTTGACCGGCTCGTCAGTTGATGCCGCAATTTCAAGTACAAATGTTGATGGCGTTCAATTTCATGTACCCCTAAAGCCTCGGCGCATTTCAACCGCGATAGGTTTGATTCCATATAGTACAGTCGAATATACGTTTGAAGGCGAAGGTGCAATCAGTGGTACTACTTACCGGCAAGTTGTAAGTGGGGACGGCGGTATCAATACTGCATTTTTGAGCATAGCCATACGTCCATTCGACCGTGTTTCGGTTGGTGTTAGCGGGCTCTACTACTTTGGTGCTTTGCGAAAATTGTGGCGCGTAGTCTTTGCCGACCAGGTAAATTTTCGCAATACCCGAAATGAGGTCTCTGAAATTGTCAGTGCTGGTAACATTCGACTTGGGGTTCAAGTCAGACTCTTGTCGAAGTGGAGAATTGCAGCGGTTATTACACCTGGTATTACGTTTGACGCAGATAAGACAGTGATCCTGGAAAACGTTCAAGAGTTTTCAGATTTCTCTGATCGAAGTGTTAAGCTGCCTTTAGCCTATGGTTTTGGTACGTCTTTTTTTATAGGTAGTAAGCTATTGGTTGCCGCTGATTATTACGCTGAACACTGGAGTGGCAGCTCTGGCACAGGGTACGTTAATGACAGCAAGCGGTTGGGTTTAGGGATTGAATTTTCAGCGCGTGGTACCGGGTTTAATAGTTCGTACTTCAGCAGAATGTCATTTCGTGCCGGGGTTACATATCGTGACCTTGGTTTGGAGAAGCCTGTTGGAGAACGTGTTACAGAATTATTTGGAACGGTTGGTCTTGGGGTGCCAATAAAGTGGAGTGCAGCTCGGCTCGATCTTGGGTTTGAGGCTGGGCAGCGTGGGGCTCTTCCTGAAAATCCAATCAGAGAGCGTTTCGTTCGTTTGGCCGTGAGTATAACCGCCGGTGAGCGCTGGTTCTATCGTGGCGGCCCGCGCTAATGAAAGCACTGTAACAAATTCTCTTGCTTTTTAGTCAAAAGTTCAGTAATATTTTTGGTGACTTCAGATACTCACTTACCACTTTACGACCCTGAATTTAGTAATTTTACCTAATAACCTCTGGAGGTATAACGGTGAATAATGCAAAAACTGTGCATACAATAAAGAGCAATATTCTTACTCTGGGGGTGTTTGTTCTCGTTTTCGTTATTGGCGTGTCAGGCACCTCGACCGACGCTTATGCAAAGAAAAAGAAGAACAAGAAGGGGCAGGACGAGGAAATAGACCCTCAAGCGGCTCGGAAAAAGTATATTTTTGAGTTGAATAAAAGTTGGAGCTTTGGTTACGAAAATTACAAAAATAAACAATATACCAATGCGGCCAAACATTTTTGGAGAGTCGCCAGCATAGATACAATAGATAAATTCCCGAAAGTCTATCGCTATTTGGGTGACTGCTACTTCAAGATGGAAAATGCCGACAGTGCGCAGGTTGTCTTTGAACTTGGCCTTCGAAAGTACGAAAAGGATGTGCATTTACACCGTATGGTCGGTTTCCTTAAATCGCAGCGTGAGCAAGTAGATGAGGCTATTTTAGAGTACGAAAAAGTTATCGAGCTTGAACCTGAGTCCAAAGACGATATGAAGCAACTTGCCAAACTGTATGTTAAGGCCGATCGCAGCGATGATGCTATTTCTGCCTACGGCAGAATTCTTGAGCTTGACCCGAATGATATTGAGGCTCAAGAAAACCAGGCCGCACTCTATTTATCCAATGAAGATATAGAGGGTGCTATCGCCAATAAAGAGAAAATAAGAACGCAGCAATCAGACAACAGTCGAGTGCGATTCGATTTAGGGAGGATGTATTTTGAACAGGAGCAATTTGATAAATCTGTCGAACTGTTTGATGAGTTCCTGGTGTTAGTGCCTGGCGACATCTCTGCCATGGAATATGTCGGCAATGCTTACAGAAATGTTGACAGACTTAGCGAGGCTATTTCTCAGTATAAAAAAATTCTGGCAATTGAGCCTGGCAATAAGAAAGTTGTTACTGAAATAAGCAGAAGCTATAAACAGCTTGGAAAGTACCGCAGCGCTAAGACTTACGCTAATAAAGCGCTTGCGATCGACAACTCTTACGGCTTGGGCTGGATTGTTCTGGGTGAGGCTTATGAGGCTTCAGCAGAGGCCTGTGTTTCCCAGAAGGATGGCAAGGTCGATTTTAACGACAAACTGGTCTATGAAATTGCTGCTGGGTTTTACAAAAAGGCAAAGAAAGATCTCGCCTTTCGACAGGATGCAGATAGACATCTCAGCTACTTACAAGGTGTCCTGCCCACCAAGGAGGACAAGTTCATGCACAAAAGTCAAACAAAGCCTACCGGTGCCTGCTACAACTGGTTTTAAGCGAAGTACAAGTATAGGTGTTTATGCGATGAGCGTGAAGTTACAGCATTTGCAGCATTATGATCCGGAAATATACGAGACGATCATTCAAGAGACAAAACGTCAGACTGAGACGCTAGAGTTGATTGCTTCTGAGAATTTTGTGAGTCCTGCCGTATTGGAGGCCTGTGGTCAGGAAATGACCAATAAGTACGCCGAAGGCTATCCGGGTAAAAGATATTATGGCGGGTGTGAGTATGTTGATGCTGCCGAAGAAATGGCAAAGAGTCGGGCCAGGGAGTTGTTTGGTGCTGAGCATGTAAACGTGCAACCACACGCGGGTTCGCAGGCAAATATTGCGGCGTTTTTTTCGGTTCTGTCTCCCGGTGATAGGGTTCTGGGTATGAACTTATCACATGGGGGGCATCTTACCCACGGCAGCCCGGTTAATTTCTCTGGCCGAATCTTTGATTTTAGTTTTTATGGTGTTGGTAAGGAAACGGGTTGCATTGACCTTAATGAGGTTGAAGATGTGGCTACAAGAACGCGCCCAAAATTGATAGTGACCGGGGCGAGCGCTTATTCGCGCGAGATAGATTATGTTGGTTTTCGCACGGTGGCTGATAAAGTGGGCGCTTATCTGATTTCGGATATTGCTCACCCTGCCGGCTTGATTGCTGCAGGTTTGATTCCCAGCCCGGTACCACATTGCCATATTGTTACTGCCACAACTCATAAAACACTACGAGGACCTCGTGGCGGAATAATCATTGTTGGTAAAGATGCGGAAAATGATCTCGGGCTCAAGACGTTAAAGGGTCGTTCTAAGCTCTGGTCAGAAGTGGTTGACTCAAACGTATTTCCCGGCTTTCAGGGCGGTCCTTTGATGCATATTATCGCAGCCAAGGCTGTTGCATTTAAGGAAGCGCTTTCGCCGAGGTTTAAAGAATATTCAAAGCAGGTGATTGTTAACGCCAAATGTTTGGCTGAAAACCTGCTTGAGTTTGGATTTGAGGTTGTTTCAGGTGGCACTGACACGCATGTGATGCTCGTCGACTTGCGAAACAAAGGCCTTACAGGAAAAGAGGCAGAAGCTCGCCTCGAGAGTGCCGGCATAACAGTGAACAAAAATATGGTACCTTTTGACACACAAAGTCCATTTGTCACCAGTGGAATTAGAATTGGCTCTCCTGCATTGACAACCAGAGGGATGAAGGAGCCTGACATGCGTTGCATTGCTGAGTTGATTCACCGCCTTCTGAGTAGTGCCCCAAGCGAATCCATTTTAAACTCTGTGCGGGCTGATGTTGCGCAGTTATGCGCCGGCTTCCCACTTTTCGTACTCTAATACCGAGTAATATGCGCTGCCCTTTTTGTAAAGAAGATGATAGTAAAGTAATTGACTCCAGGTCAATAAGTGAGGGGCGTGTTGTCAGAAGAAGACGGGAGTGTCTTAGGTGTGAGCGCAGGTTCACCACCAAAGAACATGTTGAGGAATCACCCTTGATGGTTGTGAAAGCCGATGGCCGTCGACAGGCATATGAGCATCAGAAGCTCAAACTTAGTTTGCAAATCGCTTGCAAGAAGAGGCCTATCCCTACTGCGGACCTCGAAGATGTAGTAAATGATATCGAGGGTTCACTGCGGGACAATGCACAGGCAGAGGTTGAGTCCAGGAAAATCGGTGAGTTGGTTATTCAGAGACTGCGTGAAATAGATGAAATTGCTTATGTCAGGTTCGCCTCCGTTTATCGAAATTTTAAGGATAAGGAGGAATTTATCACTGAACTAAAGGAATTGAAAAGATAGAGTGCTTCAACAATATTTAGATGAGTTTGGTCTGGAGCGGATAGTTTCGATGGCATACGGGCTGTCACTATCTGCTTTTTTAGTGTTTGTTGGAGTTTGATGTTCTTGCTATAAAGGAAAAATGTCTACCCACATGGAAATGCCTTTTCTTGAGCACCTTGAGGAATTGAGGTGGCGACTCATAAAGTCCGTGGTGACGGTGGTTGCGCTCAGCCTGATTGTGTATTTTTTTTCAGAGGGAGTTTTGGCGTTATTGGTGGCACCTTATAACGATGCGCTTGCTTACTTAAATCGCCCTGAACAGCAAAGACTCATATTTTTGTCTCCTACCGGTGGCTTCATGGTACGCATTAAGTTGTCGGTGTTTTCCGGATTTGTCCTGGGGTTGCCGGTTGTCTTTTATCAGTTTTGGCAGTTTATTGTTCCCGGGCTTTTGTCCACTGAGCGAAAGTACTTGCCGTTAGTTGTATTTTTTTCGACATTTTGTTTTATGGCCGGGGCTGCTTTTTGTTATCATATTGTTTTGCAATATGGTCTTCGATTTCTACTTAGTTTCGAAACGGCAGATCTGGCAGCCACTATTTCTGTGGATGAATACTTACAGTTTATCACAATGCTGATCATTGTATTCGGATTGGTGTTTGAGCTACCTGTTTTGTCGTTTTTCCTGACCAAGATTGGCCTTGTCACCCCAGCATTTCTTCGGCATTATCGCAAGCACGGAATAGTCGGTATGGTTATTATTGCTGCTGTTATAACCCCACCGGATATTTTTACACAACTTTTACTTGCCGGTCCTTTGGTTCTACTTTATGAAATTAGCATTTTGGTTTCACAGGCTGCGTTGCGGAAGCCTGAGACGATTCCTGAAGAGGAGTAAGGTTTTAACCCGGTTTCATTTCAATTTTTATACTTCAAGAATAACCATTCACTGTTTCTCATTTGCAAGGTTTCTTCTGCGGAAACTGACTTTTGAGCGACCTGAATTAGTGGAGCAAACAATATGGCTATCAAATCCGACAATTGGATTAAGGGAAAAGCTCAAAATGATGCAATGATTGAGCCGTTTGTTGAGTCACAGGTTCGAAATGATGTTATATCCTATGGTTTGTCATCCTATGGTTATGATGTGCGCATTGCTGATGAGTACAAGATTTTTACTAATTTAAATTCCACAATTGTGGATCCAAAGCATTTTGACGAACGATCCTTCGTCGATTATCAAGGGGATGTGTGCATCATCCCTCCCAATTCTTTTGCTTTGGGCAGAACCCTGGAGTACTTTAGGATTCCACGGCAAGTGATGACAATTTGCGTTGGTAAATCAACCTATGCACGGTGTGGGATAATCACCAATGTAACACCCCTTGAACCTGGCTGGGAAGGATTTGTTACATTAGAGATCTCAAACACAACACCGTTGCCTGCAAAAATTTATTCGGGCGAGGGAATTGCTCAGATTTTGTTTTTTGAGAGCGATGAAGAGTGCAACCAGTCATACAGTGATAAGCGTGGTAAGTATCAAGGCCAGGTTGGCGTAACTTTGCCCAAACTTTAATATTGAAGTGAATTATGAAACCTATTTCTGGTGGTGCAGATCTACATCTTCATACCACTTATTCCGATGGATACTGCTCACCTCATGAATTGCTGGAGCGTGTCGCTAAGATTGGTTTAACTGCCATTGCAGTTACAGATCACGATGAGATTTCAGCAATACCTGAGGCCACAGATTTGGGCAGAGTTAAGGGGATTGAGGTTATACCCGGCGTTGAGTTGAGCGTAAATTATCAGGGCCAGGACACTCATTTACTTGCTTATTGTTTTGATTGTGAGAATGCTGAATTCCTTAAACACCTTTCCCTTTTTAAAAACCAGCGTATTTCTCGTGCAAAGGAAATCGTTGACAAGTTAGAAATGCTTGGAATGCCAATCTCTTTTGCTTGTGTCCTGAAGAAAGCAGGAGAAGGCACAGTTGGGCGGCCTCATATCGCCAATGTTTTATTAGAGGATGGATTTGTCTATTCATTCCAGGAGGCTTTTGATAAGTATCTTGGCAACGGCAAGCCGGCGCATGTTGACAAGTATAAAATCGATTTAACTTCTGCGATTAAAATGGTCAGGGCGGCTGGAGGCGTTTGTGTTGTCGCGCATCCCGCAATCCAATTGAACCACGAAGAATTGTTGCAACTCATAGAGTGCGGTGTAGACGGTATTGAAGTTGTCCACCCCAGACATACTCCAGAGGAAACAGAATGTTATAAAAACCTTACCAGGCAACACAATCTGTTAGCTACCGGTGGTTCCGATTTTCATGGTATCCCAAGAGGCGGGGAAGTTCTGGGTAAGTTCAAAGTCCCTTACCATGTTGTCGAAGACATAAAAGCCCGGGCCGGGTTCTGGAAAACTAAAACTCTCTGATATTATATGATAATTGAATCGCTTGAAGTTGGACTTTTTGCTGAAAACTGCTATATCGTTGGTTGTAGTGAAACCCATGAGGGCGTCGTCATCGATCCTGGCGATGAGATCCCTCGTGTTCTGCAGCGCATTGAAGCGCTACGCCTAAATATTCGCATGATTTTGTTGACTCATGGCCATCTGGACCATGTGAAAGAAGTCGCTGCCCTTAAGAAGGAAATCGACGTTCCTGTATTAATGCACAAAGATGACCAATTTTTGCTAGATAATTTACCGGCCCAGGCAGCCGCTTTCGGGTTGACTACCTCTGGTATTCCGCAAATCGATCGGTACATCGAGGGTGGCGAGCGCGTTGAGTTTGGGAACGTGAAGCTTGATGTTTTGTACACGCCCGGGCATTCGCCTGGCAGCGTTACGTTTGCAGGTGAGAATTTGGCGTTTTCCGGAGACGTCTTATTTTCCGGCTCAATTGGGCGCACGGATCTTCCCGGAGGAGATTTTGCGACGTTGATTGGTAGTATTCGTGACAAACTGTTTTCATTGGCTGACGATTCGACTATTTACCCCGGCCATGGACCAGCTACAACCATTGGCCATGAACGGTTACATAACCCTTTTCTTGTTCAGGATAATCGGCAGTAAGGTTGAAATGAAGAAGTTAATTACTTTGGACGATGTGAAGAAGGATGCTCAAGTGAGGGCATACATTAAACGGGCAGACGAGAATCTTGATGTCGTAGGCTTCACAGAACATGGTTTCAGGCATTGCGGAATCGTTGCAAAGCTTGCTAAACGGACGTTGCTACAAGTAGGGCTGCCTGAACGTGAAGCTGAATTGTCTGCAATTGCCGGCTATTTGCACGACATTGGCAATGTCTTTAATCGAATTGATCATGCCTATACTGGTGCTGTTTTGGCTCACACATTGCTGAGAGATCTTGGGATGGATATCGATGAGATAACAGCTGTCGTTTCTGCCGTTGGCAACCATGATGAAGACGGTTCAGAGCCAGTAAGTAGCATTGCAGCCGGCTTGATTCTCGCAGACAAATCGGATGTTCATCGTTCTCGCGTGCGCAATCCGGATATGATAAAATTTGATATTCATGATCGTGTGAACTATGCGGTTAATCATTCTGAGCTTAACGTTGATGACGATAAGGCATCAATCACACTTTCGTTGTCTATAGATCTGAATATTTCATCGGTGATGGAGTACTTTGAAATATTTTTGAATCGAATGCTTTATTGCAAACGTGCTGCAAACTTCCTGAAAACTCAATTTAGATTGCTTGTGAACGAAAACAGGTTGTTATAAAGTGCGGACTTGGCTATGGGTAAAAAGTTCTTGCAAATAACCAATATTTTATTTATACTAATAATTCTTTGTGCCAATTCAAAGGGATGTCAACGTCCCTTTTTCTTTGTTCTTTGACAGTCTCAACGCTCACCCGCTTGCCTTACTTCGCATAGTAAGTCATGATTTATCCAAAGGAGCATAAATATTAGCAAGTATGAAAAAGGAAATTGTAATTAATTCGTCTATTGGAGAGACGAGAACAGCCATAGTGGAAAACAGAAAGCTGGTTGAGTTGTTTGTCGAGCAACCCGAAAACGAACGAATGGTTGGTGATATTTACGTGGGAAGAGTGGTTAATGTCGTTAAGGGTATGCAAGCCGCATTTGTCGATATTGGACATAAGCAAGATGCTTTTTTACATTTTTCTGATATAGGGGACGTGCTGCTTGATTATAAGTCATTCATTAAACTGAGTGCTCCAGTATCAAGCGCAAAGCGTTCTAACAGACGCCCTATACCAAGAGAAGGCCAAGAAATATTGGTTCAAATCATAAAGGAACCGATAAGCCGAAAAGGAGCACGAGTCACAACAGAGCTTTCTTTTCCTGGTCGATTTCTCGTATTGGTCCCCAATTCTGATGTCGTAGGCATCTCCAAAAAAATATTTAAGATAAAAGAAAAGAGAAATTTAAAGAAAATTGTTCGCGGCTTAAGACCTGATGGTTTCGGTGTAATTGTGAGGACCGTTGCAGAAAATACAAGTGAAAACGTTATAACGAATGACTTGAACGGTCTGTTGAAAGAATGGAAAAACTTAGAGCGTAAACTGGAGAAAACACCGCCACCTGCTCTGGTCTATAAAGATGCTAGCATGGCATCAAGTGTGATTCGAGATCTGTTTACACCAGATGTTGATCGCGTGGTCATGGATTCAAAAAAGCTCTATCGGGAAACAACAACCTACTTAAAGGATGTTCGTTCAAAACTTGCCGACCGTGTTGAATTATATAAAGGTAAGGTCCCTGTTTTCGACCATTTTGGCATTGAATCTGAGTTCGAAAAATGTCTTTCCAGAAAAGTTTGGATACCCAGCGGTGGTCATGTTTTATTTGATCATACAGAGGCATTGGTTGCCGTTGATGTAAATAGTGGTAAGTTTATCGGGCGAAAAGAGCCCGAGGAAAATATTCTAAAAGTAAACTTGGAGGCAGCAAGAGAAATTGCCCGGCAGTTACGTCTGAGAGATATTGGGGGGATAATAGTTGTAGATTTCATCGATATGGTGGAGCCAAAAAATAAGAAAAGGCTCTCTGATGAATTTATGCGAGAACTGCGAAGAGGTAGGGCTCAGGTTAACGTGGGCCCAATTAGTGAGTTTGGTCTGATTGAGTTGACGCGAGAGCGTGTGAGGCCGAGCCTGTTATATGCATTTAGTGAGCCGTGTCCAACCTGTGATGGACTGGGTCGGGTCATTTCTGAAAGTACGGTTTTGACCAAAATAGAAAGATGGCTCCGGCGTTTTCGGGCCGAGAGAAAGGAGTGGTCGATAAGCTTGGTTGTACACCCATCGATGGCTGAGTATCTGCGCAGTGGATTTGTAAGTAATACCAGAAAGCTGATGTGGAAATATCGACTGAAAATAGATGTGGTTCGGGATGATAGTCTGCGAATCGAAAAATTTAGAGTTCTTCTCAAGAAAGATGGTACCGACATGACTGATCAGTTCGTAATATAGAATTGAGCAGTGGGTTTGAGTGCCTTGAATTTTATATCGCCTGGAGGTTTTAGTAATGTACGCAATCGTTAATATTGCTGGCAAACAATTCAAAGTTAGCAAGGGAGATAGCATCCGTGTGCCAAAGATTGACGGTGAAGTGGGCAAGGATGTTGTATTTGATAATGTTTTGCTCGTGTCTGATAAGGGCAAAATTACAGTTGGGCAGCCTGTTGTGTCAGGTGCAAAGATTAAAGCGCAAATAGACGCTTTTGGACGCGACAAAAAGGTTATCGTGTTTAAGAAAAAACGCCGTAAAGGGTATCGAGTAACGCGTGGTCATAGGCAAGATTTTACAGAATTGACGATTAAGTCCATTTCTCAAGCCAGAAAGAAAAAAGCAGGAGACGAAGAAAATGGCGCATAAAAAAGGTGTTGGAAGTTCAAGAAATGGTCGCGATAGTAATCCACAATTCCTCGGTGTAAAAAGGTACGATGGGCAATTGGTTACAGCTGGAAGTATCCTTGTTCGCCAAAGAGGAACGAGGATTCATCCAGGCGAGAATGTTGCAAAAGGCAAAGATGATACGTTGTTTGCCTTGGCGGATGGCTTTGTAAAGTTTGAGAAAAAGGGCCGTTATAAGAAAGTCGTTAACATTTTTTCTGAGGCCTAAAACCAGGTTGTTTAAGGTTGTCTTCGCATTTCCCTCTGTAACTACACGGGTGGTTGATTAACAACATCTGTATTGTTTTTCTTTGCCTTCTAAAGGGCATTCCCCACTAAATTTATGAAAAAAGCGGCAATCGCCGCTTTTTTTTATACCCCTGCAGCCTGTGAAAAAACAAGCACCTACAAAAATTATGCCATCTTTTAAATTCACCTTGACAATCAATTTCAATTATTCTATATTACGTGTGTTTTATACTGACCTAACTACATGTCGGGGGTGCAATGCGCATCAAGGTTGAAGATATTGAGAAAATGGCTCGTCTGGCACGGTTAAGCTTCACTGATGAAGAAAAGCAGAATCTTGCCAGTCACCTGGACACCATCGTCTCCTATGTTGAGAAATTAGATGAACTTGATACGACCGATGTTCAGCCCACCTACCATGTTTTGGACATGCAGAATGTGCTGCGTGATGACGTTGTTGAGCCGTCATTGCATCCGGACGAGGTGCTTCGTAATGCCCCGAACAAAAAAAATGGATATTTTAGTGTGCCCAAAGTTATTGGTTGATAGAAAGGACTAAGGTGAACGGTGGCAGTTGACAATAATACCAAGTACATTTTTATAACAGGCGGTGTTGTTTCATCGCTCGGTAAAGGAATCGCCTCTGCATCTATCGGTCTGCTTCTCAAGTCCAGAGGCTTGCGCGTCACCATCCTAAAACTCGATCCCTATATAAACGTAGATCCCGGAACCCTTAGCCCTTATCAGCATGGGGAAGTATTTGTGACAGACGATGGTGCTGAAACGGATCTCGATTTAGGCCACTACGAGCGTTTTATTCACGATAATATGACAAAAAAAAATAACGCTACTACCGGTCAAATTTACTACTCCGTGATAAAGAAGGAACGTCGCGGTGATTATTTGGGCAAGACGGTTCAGGTAATCCCGCATATTACAGATGAAATAAAATACCGAATCCGAACGGCCGGTCATGATAATGTTATTTATGATGTCATCATTGTCGAGGTTGGCGGCACCATCGGTGATATTGAGAGTCTACCATTCCTTGAAGCGATTCGCCAGCTTTGCCTTGAAGCGGGGCATGAAAATGCTCTGAATATTCATCTTACTCTGGTGCCATATATCAAGGCTGCCGGTGAATTCAAAACCAAACCAACCCAACATTCTGTGATGCGTCTGAGAGCCATCGGTATTCAACCGGATGTTCTACTTTGTCGCTGCGAAGACCACATGGGCACAGATATTAAGAATAAGATCGGGTTATTTTGTAATGTTGCAAAAGAGGCCGTTGTTGAAGCAACGGATGTTTCTATAATTTATCAGGTACCGCTTGTTTTTGAAGAAGGCGGTCTTGGCAATCTTCTGGCGCAACGGCTTAAACTGAAGACTCGCAAGCCTAATCTCAGCAAGTGGAAAGCCTTTGTTAAAAACGTACAAAACCCTGAAAAAAAAATTACTATTGCGATTTGTGGCAAATATGTTGAATTGAAAGATTCGTACAAAAGTATTATTGAATCATTTGTACATGCAGGCGCCGCATGCAACGCCCACGTTGAGTTGAAGTGGGTTGATGCGGAAGAAATTGAGAATCACACCGTTGCCCAATTTTTTGGTGATGTCTCAGGTATCTTGATCCCTGGAGGATTTGGCAATCGTGGTATAGAGGGTAAGATTAGCGTAGCAGGATACGCCAGAGAAAACAATATTCCATTTTTCGGCATCTGCCTTGGTATGCAATGCGCCATCATCGAATTCGCTCGGAATGTGTGTGGAATGAAAAACGCAAATGGAGCGGAATTCTCTCCTCAAACAGACTACCCTGTCATAGACATTATGGAAGAGCAAAAGAACTTGTCTAATCTGGGTGGCACGATGAGGTTGGGCGCTTATGAATGTAAAATCAAGCCTGATACAAAAACATTCAACATTTACGGCAAGCAGACAATTCACGAAAGACACCGCCATCGCTATGAGGTCAACAACAGGTATCTGGATGATTTTGAGAAGAAGGGTTTAATTGCCACGGGCGTTAACCCGGGAACCAATCTTGTCGAAATAGTTGAAATACAAGGGCATCCATGGTTTATTGGTGTGCAGTTTCACCCTGAGCTCAAATCGAGGGCCCTTGAGCCTTCTCCCCCTTTCCGGGAGTTTGTTAAGGCGGCTTTGGATTATGCTGCAAACAGAATTGTTTGATTTCATGTTTGTATGCGTAATTTGTTTTCTTTATTCTGTAGGGTGCGGCTTCGTGTGAGAGGGAGCCGCGAAATGGGTTACTGGTTTGGCTGTTGCGATGAATTTTTCTTGGTTTCTTTATGAATGCTGTAATCTTTACTGTGAGGAATAACAAGCCCTGGGTCTCGTTTTTTAAGTCGTAAGTCATTGGAGCGTACGGTCAGTCTTGTGCAAATATTGCAGAAAATAGCTTGTCAATTCATCGTGTTTATGTTTGCGACTTTTTTTATTCAAGGCTGTGAAAGGGCAGAAGAGTTTGCGGCCAACACCGTTGAAGTTGATGAAGTCGCTGAGCAGGATGGTTTTGACGCCACATTAACCACGACACACAAGGGAAAACTATTTTCGGTAATAAAATATGGCAGAATGTCGCGTTATGCCGGCAAGAAACATGTGCGGTTTTTTGATGGAATCGAATTAGAGCTATATGACGACGGTGTTTTCGGCTCGGAAATTTTTGCTGAGAGTGCATTCCTGGATGAAAAAAAGGATACCATTGAGTTGGACGGTAATGTGCGAGTTTATTCGCATAACGGAATTAATTTGCGAACCGAACGGCTCCTTTGGAACACGGCACAGGATACGGTGACTTCCGATACTTTCGTTACTGTGATTACCATTGAGCGAGACACGCTGTATGGCATGGGATTTGGCTCTGGAAAATCATTTCAGAATTGGGTCATTCAGCAGCCTTATGGCGTAACTCAAAAACGATTGAACATCAACGTTCTCGATGCGGATAAGAACAAATAGACTCGGCTACGTTATTGGTCTTTTCAGTCTGATAGGCGGGTTTGCCGATTTGTGGTCAGCTCAGGAAACTTTGCGGCTAATACACGCCGACTCTTTTAGGCAGGAGAAAAACGGGCAAGAAACTTTACAAAAGCTTGTTGGTCATGTCAAATTTGTGCAGGGGGAAACAACAATCCTCTGTGATCAGGCTGTGCGGCGACTTGATAGTGGTCTGTTTGAACTTGCTGGCAACGTCAGAGTTGCAGACAGCACCAAAACCCTGTTGGCCGACACGGTATTGGTTTTTGAAAAAGCAAGGAAGCAAGTTGCATTGGGACGTGTAGTGAGTGTTACTGAAAATGACACGACCACAGCCGATGCAATTACGTATTTCGAAGAAACAGACAAGGTTTTGAGCGAGGGGAATGTTCGAATTGTAAACCCCGGCGAATTTACGACTTTGGAGGGAGAAACGGTTACGTATTTTCGTGACTCTGATTTCGCTAAAATTGTTGATGGCGCTCGGATGTTACATTATGACAGCTTGTGGGTCGAACAAACAAGAATAGTGGCAGACACCATGGAAATCTATAACGGTGGTGAAGAAACGGTTGCGTTGAACAATGTATCCATCGTGAAAAAGAACACCACTGCAAAGTGTGGCTATGCAAAATACTACCGTAAACTCGAGAAGATTGTTCTGAAAAATTCGCCGGTTATTCAGCAGCAACATCAGCAGATTGAGGGCGATACGGTGAGTTTCTTTCTGAACGATTCAGAACTGACTGACGCTTTGGTGAATGGAAATGCCAGGGTTGTTTCCGAAGCCGACACGGTGGAAAAAGGTCGTTGGCAGAATAAGTTGACTGGTCAATCTATGAAATTTCATTTTCAAAATGAAGAGATCCAGACAGTTATTATTGAAGACCAGGCCACCAGCATCTATCATATAATAGAAGGAATACAGTACGAAGGCGTTAATAAACTGTCGGGTGACATAATCACCGTTGACTTTCAGGCTGGGAAAGTAAAACGTGTGCTTGTGACAAGTAAGCCGGGCGCTGCAGCCGGCGCATTTTCTCCGGCAAAATAATGTTTACATTACGAACTCGAGACCTGGTAAAGGTTTATAAAAAACGGTGCGTTGTCAATGAAGTTAGTGTTGAGGTTAAGCGAGGAGAAATAGTCGGTTTACTTGGCCCCAACGGTGCCGGCAAGACAACAACTTTTTACATGATTGTCGGTATGATTAAGCCGAATGCGGGTCAGATTTTTATTGATGATGAGGATATTACCAGACTGCCAATGTACAAACGGGCTCGTCGTGGAATCGGTTATCTTTCACAGGAAGATTCCATTTTTCGACGGCTCACCGTTAGGGAAAATATTCTCGCAATTCTGGAAACTCTGCCCATTTCAAAAAGCGAAAGGGAGCAGAGGCTTGATGAACTTCTCAATGAATTGAATGTTGAGCATTTGGCTGATAGCAAGGCCTACACACTTTCAGGAGGAGAAAAAAGACGGGTTGAAATCACTCGGGCGCTTGTCACGGACCCCAAAATCATTTTGCTTGATGAACCATTTGCGGGCGTGGATCCCATCGCGGTTGAGGAAATCCAGAACATTGTATTGAAATTAAAGCTAAGGGGTATTGGGGTTCTGATTACGGATCACAATGTTCATGAAACTTTGGCAATAACCGACCGGGCCTATTTGTTGTACGAGGGGCGCGTGCTTAAATCAGGAACATCACAGGTGCTGTCTGAAGACGATGAAGCTATTAAACTCTACCTTGGTGAAAAATTCAGGTTGACCCGTTAAGGGATATAAGGAAACAGGACAACGATGCCGAATTTAGTTCAAAGACTTAGCTTACAAATGAAACAGTCACCGCAGCAGGTACTGCTTTCATCTCTTTTGCAATTGCCTATTCTCAGTCTGGAGCAGAAACTCAAAGTAGAGTTGGAGATGAACCCTCTGCTTGAGATTGATGAAGAAATGGAGGTGATCGAAGAGATCGATCTGGAAGCTGAAGAGTCAGAATTAGAAAAGAATGAAGAGACTGAAAATTCTGAAGATGCAATAGATGAATTTGAGAAGGAAGAGATCGACTGGGATTCAATTCTCAATGATGAGGACACTTATGAATTTCGCATGGCTAAGGATGACAGCGCTGAAGTTTTTGATCGACCAGAGGTTGCGCAAACGACCTTGCCTGAGCACCTTCTTAGTCAGTTGGGCATGGCGAACTTGTCCCCGGATGAGGAGGTTATCGGCGAGTATATTGTTTGGAACATAAACGAGGATGGATACCTCACCTATTCTGCTGATGCTATTGCTGAGAATCTGGATGTTGATGTTGAGCAAGTAGAAACGGTCTTAAAAGTCATTCAAAATTTTGATCCATTGGGAATTGGTGCCAGGTCTTTGCAGGAATGTTTGTTGGTTCAAATGTTGGATATTGAGTATCCTAATCCAGATGCAATCGAGATTCTCAGAGACCACTTTGATGATTTTACCAACAAGCGTTACGAAAAAATTGCTAAGAAGATGGAAATTTCTCTTGAAGAAATTAAGATGGCTATCGAGGAAATTACCCGGCTCAATCCAAAACCTGGTGAAGGGTATGTGCTTTTCCACCAAAATGTTATTGTGCCCGACCTTGAAGTCGAGAAAAATGAAGAGGGCGAATACACCATCTCCATGAATGACTGGAATGTGCCGCATCTGCGCATAAACAATTCCTACAAAAAATTATTGCTGGATAGGAAGAAATCGTCGAAGGAAACGCGCGATTATATACGACAGAGCCTTGAGTCAGCGCGCTGGCTGATTAATTCCATCCACCAACGTCGCGCCACAATTCTGCGTGTGCTTGAGGCGATTATTGATAAACAACGTAAATTTTTTGATCACGGCAAAGAACACATCAAACCCATGATTCTCAAAGATATTGCTGAAGAAATTGGTATGGATATTTCCACCATCAGCCGCGTGACAAATGGTAAATACGTACAGACTGAACATGGTGTGTTTGAGCTGAAGTACTTTTTTAGCGAAAAAATCAGGAGCGACAGCGGCGATGATGTTTCGAACAAGACCATCAAGAATATCATAAAAGAAATTATTGAAAAAGAAGATCCGGATAAGCCATTCAATGATCAACGCATTGCTGAAATGCTGAAAGACAAGAGTTTCCATGTTGCAAGACGCACCGTGGCAAAATATCGCGAGCAAATGATGATTCCGGTATCGCGTTTGCGAAGAAAGCTGTAAACAGAAAAACAAGCAGGTTAGAATCTTATGAGTATGAATGATTTTCGCAGTACGACAATTTTGGGGATCCGTCACAATAATAAGACTGCAATGGGTGGCGATGGCCAGGTTAGTTTTGGGAATGCAGTGCTAAAGAACAAGGCTCGTAAAATAAGGAAAATATATGATGGTTCCGTACTCGCGGGGTTTGCCGGTGCCTCTGCCGATGCCTTTACGCTTTTTGAAAGGTTTGAGCAACGCCTAGAACAGTATAATGGAAATCTTAGCCGTGCCGCTGTGGAGCTAGCAAAGGAATGGCGCACCGATCGCTTTTTACGTCGATTAGAAGCACAACTCGTTGTCATGAGCCAGGACAACATGTTTTTAATTTCCGGCACTGGCGATGTTATTGAGCCTGATGATGATATTGTTGCTATCGGTTCCGGTGGCACGTTTGCCATGGCGGCTGCCACGGCGCTGGTCGAGCATTCCAAACTGAACGCCCGACAGATAGTTGAAGAGTCTCTCCAAATTGCGGCCAGAATCTGTATTTATACAAACTCACACCTCACAATCGAAGAAATTTAAAGAGAATTATAAAATGTCAGATATAATAGAATTTACACCGAAGCAAATTGTCGAGGAATTGGACAAATATGTCATTGGGCAGGACAAAGCAAAAAGGTCCGTCGCAATTGCTTTAAGGAATCGGTGGCGGCGCAAGCAAGTGCCGGATGCACTTCGTGAAGAAATCTACCCTAACAATATTATCCTCATTGGGCCGACCGGCGTCGGAAAAACTGAAATCGCCCGCAGGCTTTCACGGTTGGCGAATGCTCCTTTTGTCAAAATCGAGGCGACTAAATTCACTGAAGTCGGGTATGTTGGCCGGGATGTTGAGTCGATGATCCGTGATCTCTGTGATCTCTCTGTTTCCATGGTTCGTTCTGAAAAAACAAAGGAAGTTGAGGCGCTGGCAACAAAACATGCAGAAGAACGCTTGTTGGAACTGCTCCTGCCACCGTCACCAAACAAGCGACGCAAGGTAATGCTCGAGGAAGATGATGATTCTGGCGCAGATGATGCGGAGGACCGATATAAACGAACGCGTGACAAGCTAAAAAAACAGCTTGAGAATGGTGAACTTGAAGAACGTCAGGTCGAACTGGATGTTCAAGCCGAGCAATCATCTCTGATGCAAATTATCTCGCCAATGGGTGTGGAGGAAATGGGGGTCAATGTTCAGGATTTGCTGGGTGGCATGATGCCCAAGAAAACCAAGCTGCGCAAAATGACGGTTAGCGAAGCCAGAAACTATCTGATCCAGGAAGAAGCGCAGAAATTGATCGATATGGAACAGGTGGTTCAAGAGGCCATTGAACGTGTTGAGAATTCTGGAATCATTTTTCTCGATGAAATCGACAAAATCGCGGGTGAAGGTGAAAAGTCAGGCCCGGATGTCTCACGGCAAGGCGTTCAAAGAGATCTGCTGCCCGTGGTCGAGGGTACAAGTGTATTTACCAAGTACGGAATGGTTAAGACCGACCATGTTTTGTTTATTGCATCGGGTGCTTTTCATGTCGCGAAACCTTCGGACTTAATACCTGAATTGCAGGGACGTTTTCCGATTCGGGTTGAATTACACAGCCTGACCGCTGAAGATTTTTTCAGAATTTTGACAGAACCCAAAAACGCCTTGACGAAACAGTATATTGCCCTGTTTGAAACGGAGAACGTGAAGCTGGACTTCACCGAAGAAGCTGTTCAGGAAGTCGCGAATATCGCAAATAGCGTAAACGAACGCACCGAGAATATCGGGGCGCGGCGCTTGCACACAGTGCTTACCGCGCTTCTGGAAGATTACTTATTTGAAGTGCCGGATACCAAGTTGAAAAAAATCTCAATTACACGCAAGATTGTCCAGGAGCGACTTTCCAATATTGTGAAGGACGAAGATCTTAGTAGATATATTTTATAATGTGGTTTTTTACCGGTCTGACTCTTGACCTGCGCACAGGCCCTGACAAATATTCTCATTGCTACTGAAGATGCTGATGTTGCAACAGATCAGCATCTGTACGATATTCGGAGGAGAAGTAAGTTGAAGAAAGATTTTCTTGATATTGCGGACTTTTCAGCAAGCGAAATTCATGAAATATTTGAATTAGCCGGTGAACTAAAAGCGAAGCAAAAGCGAGGCGAGGCACACAGACATCTGGCGGGTAAAACACTTGCCATGATTTTTCAGAAACCTTCAACCCGTACCCGGGTTTCATTTGAAGTCGGTATGTTCCAATTAGGCGGTCACGCGCTTTATCTGGGCCCCAATGATATTCAGATTGGTAAGCGTGAAACTACTGCTGACGTTGCCAGAACCATCTCACGGTATGTTGATGTTATCATGGCGCGTCTTTTTGGGCATAATGACATAGTGGAGTTGGCAGATGCTGCGACCGTACCGGTGATTAATGGTCTGACTGATTTGCTGCACCCTTGTCAAATTATGGCTGACATGCTGACCATTAAAGAAAAACGGGGTAGTTTCGAAAATTTGAAAGTGACTTATGTTGGAGACGGCAATAATGTAGCCCATTCCTGGATTAATATTGCCGGAAAAATTCCTATGAATCTTAGTCTTGCCGTTCCGGAAGGATACGAACCGGATGCCGAGATACTCACAAGAGCACAGTCAGCCGGCCTTGGCAAAATAGAAGTTGTGCATGATTCGTTTGCAGCGGCAAAAGAGGCTGATGTTCTGTACACCGATGTTTGGGCAAGCATGGGGCAGGAGGATGAGGCTCAACTGCGGAAGCGGGCATTTAGTAACTTCCAGATTAATGCGGAACTTTTGCAGGCGGCGCACAAGGATTGCCTGGTTATGCACTGTCTGCCTGCGCACCGCGGCGAAGAGATCACCCATGACGTGATTGAAGGACCACAGTCTATAGTCTTTGATGAGGCTGAAAACCGGCTTCATGTGCAGAAGGCCATAATGGCAAAGCTTGCCGCATGAAACTTCGCGAGATTCCCTTTCGGGAACTCAATGAAAAGAACATCGTTTCCGTTTCCCGGTATCAAGTAAGTCAGCAACAGGCTTGGGATGAGTTTGTTCGGCACGCCAATAATGGCACGGTGTTCCACACACGCAAATTCCTTAGCTACCACCCTGACGACCGTTTTGAAGACTGCTCACTAATCTTCACGAAAAGAAAAAAGATCCTCAGTGTTCTGCCGGCCGTTGTTCGCGAAGAAGAAGACGGCATAAGTTTGATATCCCATGCCGGGAGTTCTTTTGGCGGACCTGTTTTCCAGACCGGAACTTCCTTGAAGGATACATTTTTTCTGGTTGATTGCCTCCTTGATTTTGCCGCCGCAAATAAAATTGACAAAGTGCAGTTGACTTTGCCACCGCTTATCTACTCAGCCCATCCGGGCAACTACTTCGATTTTGCTCTTTTAGAAGCTGGTTTTACTTATTGCAAACGTGAAGTCTCCAGTGTCATCCCTCTTGATTTTGCTGATGAAGATATCTTGCTAACTTTCAGCGATGAGGCGCGACGCGCAGCGCGAAAGGCAATGAAGTCGGGTGTCGTTGTTCGTGAGTCTGAAGATTATAACACGTTCTACGCTTTGCTGGAGAATAACCTGAAACTGCGCCACGGCGTTCGTCCAACGCACACTTTACCTGAGCTTCTTAGCTTGAGGGATCTTTTTCCGGATGACATTCGTCTTTTTTCAGCCGAAGTGGAGGGCGAGATGATCGCGGGAATCGTGCTCTTTGTTTGTAATGCCCGTTCCGGGCTTGCTTTTTACATTAGCCACCGGGAAGACCGACAGGAGTTCCGGGGCGTGAATTTACTTTTTGTCGAAGTTATTCGTTGGTGCATTCAACATCGATTAAACTATTTAGATTTTGGTATTTTCACCGTTAACATGCGGCCGAATTGGGGACTGGCCCGCTTCAAAGAGAGTTTTGGAGCTTTAGGCATTTTCCGTGACACTTTTGTAAAAATAGTTTGACAATGTGGCTTTCATCACTTATTTTATGTAAGTTGCTCCGACAACTTGAAGTTATACATGAGTCAGAAAATCCTACATATTGCTCCATTCAACACATCAGGGGTTCCTATTACATTTGTGCGGGCTGAGCGGAAGCTCGGGCATACGAGTCGGTTGGTTACTCTGGGCTGGGATCGACGCGAGTATCAAGAAGACATTTGTTTGGATTTGCCCCTGCTTGATTTCTGGGGTACACGACTGGTTAAGCGACTGGTTTCTCACCCGAGCAAAATGGCAGTAAACAATCAGGCGGCAACGCCCGAGAAGTTGCCAATCGAGTGGCGGCCAAACGGGTGGCGGGAGCGGACTTTGGTTGATTTGCGTGAACGGCTTTGGACGCGTCACGTGAACGCCTTTATGGATGAAATCAATTTTTGGGATTTTGATGTTTATCAGCTTGATGGTGGGCTTGAGTTCTTCCGGGATGGACGCGTTGTCTCTCAGCTCAAGGATCGGGGAAAATCCGTTATCTGCTGTTACACCGGCAGTGACCTGCGAACGCGTGGCGTGATTCCTGCTATTAATGCATTGTCTGACTTGAATGTTACCTTGGAACTGGATCACCTGGCTTTACATCCGGACATCCATCATGTTTTCTTCCCATTTGAGGTTTCTAATTTTAAGCCCCGGCCCGAAATAATTTCTGACAAAATACGAATTGGTCACGCTCCAACAAATCGTCTGGCAAAGGGTTCCGACAAAATTATTGCTGCGGTCGAACATCTAAAGTCGCAGTTTCCGGTGGAGCTCGATTTAATTGAGAATATTTCGTATAAGGAGAGTTTAGGCCGCAAGGCCAAATGTCACATATTCATCGACCAGATTGGGGATTTGGGATATGGATTAAATTCTTTGGAATCCATGGCGATGGGCATTCCAACTTGCTCATGCCTTGTTACAGGTTTTGCTGAAACGTATCCCGAACATCCTTTTATAGTAATCAATGAAAATAATATCAGAGACCGCCTTACCGAACTTATTACTGACTCAGAACTGAGAACCTGGCACGCGCAGCAAGGCAGGAGCTGGGTGGAACGTTTCCACGCCGGTACCTCTGTTGTAAATCGGATACATGAACTTGCCGGGCTTCGTAACGTTGATCGCGAAGCCTCTGAAAGTACGCTTCCTGAATAATGCTCTAAGGTTGAGCGGATTGTTGGGCCTTGAGTTTGTAGCATTATCCGGTAACAAATCTACGGAAGGAACTGGCAGTATGAGCGCGCACCGATTTGTGAGAAGTACACTCCGCGTTGTACTTTTTTGGATCTTGGAGAAAGTTCTCCGAGGAGCACCTCAGTCATCCTCTGAAATTGATGGCACAAGCATTCGCCGAATTCTTGTTGTACCGCAGTTCAAAAGTCTCGCCAGTGTCCTGGCATCTGAACCGGTATATAGAGCGCTCGCTCACCACTTCCAGAACGCGAGTGTGACTGTTGTCATCGCTAGCAACTTCGCCACCTTGTTCGAAGCTGTTCCAAATCGTCAGAAACTCTTGACAATTGACTACCCGCTGATGTGGTCGCGGACGGGTTTGAAGCGCCTGTTTACCGTACTGCGGCACTTGCTTGCCGGGAGTGATATGTTGGTCTCGCTAAATCCGGCAAAGCACATACTAAAGCAAGCTTGTATCATCGGTCTATGCCGGCCGCGTTATGTTATCGGGCCGGGCGGTGCAACAAATTCAAGCAAGCTTGAGTCGTTGTTTAATATTACGACACCGCCGCCGAATACTGACACTTCAATTGTAGAGCAGTACTGCGAAATCGTTAAGCACATCGGTATCCGCATTCCTGATACCGAGCTTAGGCAGATAATCACCGCAGGCCAATTTGCCGCTGCCATCGATTTGCTGGCAAAAAACGGGGTTGAGCCACAGGACTTCATTATTGGTATTCAGTTGGGTGTTGGGTACAATAAAAATATGTGGCCGCCAGACCATTATGTACAGGTGGCTAATCATCTGAGTGCCAATAGTGGAGCAAGGGTTGTCGTCTTTAGACAGCAGAGGAATGATCATTCAGAGCAATTTATTGCCGGGCTGCCATTTAAACCTGTGGACATTTTGAACGTGCCGGTTGAGCTTGAGGCGGCTTTGTTGCGTCTCTGTGATGTTGCTATTTGCAGCCATATTGATTTTATGTGCCTTGCAGCCAGCCTGCAAACCCCGTTCCTCTGGCTTGTTTGCGACCAGAAATTGGTGCATGTCAAGCCGGTGGGCGACCGATTTATTGTGCATGAAGATTTGACCGGTGATTATGACTCAATGCAAGCTGAAGCGGTGATTCGTCGTATCGAACAATTGTTGCTCCGTTTTCCTAAATCACGCCGTTCTTCAGTTAGTTTTGATATCTCTGATCAGGCAGTGAATGACTTTTTGGGCTTTGGAGATATTAAAGAAAATTATGAGTTGTAATTTCGTGAAACATTACGACACAGTTTGTTTTATAGCCGATTTACTTTCAAAAGTATATCCATATCAACCAGACAGGCGTGTGCCTTCAAGTGGATGACACGCCTGAAATAACCTGGGAGAGGAGGCACGAAATATGAAACTTAAAGAGATCTTAGAGAATAAAAATGCCGAGGTCATGACCATTAATCAGGACAGGACGGTTCATGGTGCAATCAAGGTGCTCTTCAAGAATAAAATAGGCGCGCTGCCGGTGGTAGACAGTGCGGAGAAGCTTGTGGGCATCATCTCGGAACGCGATGTTTTATGGGAATGTGTCGATCGGGATACGCTTTTGCGAAAAACATTGGTTCGGCAGATCATGACCAGAGAATTAATTCTCGGAATTTCTGAAGATGATGTTAGTCACGCCATGACTGTCATGACCAGTAATCGAATTCGACACCTGCCCATCATGGAGGCTGATAGAATCGTCGGCATTATTTCGATCGGTGATTTGGTCAAGGCGCAATTAGTTGACCAGAAAGATGAGAATCGTTCGCTTAAACAATATATGTTCGGCACATCATAGTCTGAGCACGGCGAAAGCTGTAAACATAAAATTTGCTACGAGAAACAAGAAGCGTGTCCCGGGTGGTTAGAAATACGCCTGGCTGAGAATTCTCTTGACAATCACTTTGGAATTATATAAACTCAGGCCGTAGTTTCAGCATATCAATTACGTGCCACGAACAACGGAAAAGGACTCCGAATTTGAAGGCATTCTCCTTTCTGACCGAAGATGGTCTTATCCAAATTGGCGTAGAGTATCAAGAAAAGCTCTACAACTTTTCGCAAGGCTGGGAAATTTACAAGCAACTTAAAGGCAATGGCCAGGGGCCTGAACTTGGCTTTCTTCAAGTCATGGTGGAGGCTGATTTTTTTCAAGTAGAGACTTTGCAAGAGGTGGTTTTTGCACTTCGGGAAGCCCAGCCTCTGGATGATTTTCTACTCAAAACACCGGTCAGGTTTCTACCCCCGGTAGGGCGACCGCAAAAGATTCTTTGTATTGGCCGGAATTATCAAGAACATGCGAAGGAACTGGGCAATCCTGTTCCCAGTGAGCCGGTATTTTTTTCAAAAGCGCCATCTTCACTAAATGCGCATGAACAAGAAATCAAACTTCCACCAAATGTTGGCCGTGTGGACTTTGAAGGGGAGTTGGCGATGGTGGTTGGTCGGCGCGCACAAAATGTTCCTGAATCTCAAGCGATGGCATGTATTGCCGGTTATAGTTTGCTCAATGATGTCACCGCCCGGGATATGCAGCGAGCTGATCAAAAAGCCGGTCGACCGTGGTTTCGCTCGAAAAGTTTTGACACTTTCTGTCCCATCGGACCATTTCTGGTGCCGCGGGATATGTTAAGCAACACCGACGCGCTACAATTGAATGTAAGAGTTAATGGCGAAGTTCGACAAAGCGCAACTGTGTCCCAGATGATTTTTGGCCTGGCTGAGATCGTATCCTATCTATCAAAGCATTGTACCCTCGAGCCGGGCGATATTATTGCCACCGGCACACCAGCAGGGGTTGGGAAGTTGCATTCCGGCGATACAGTAGAAATCGAAATCATCGAAATTGGCTCGTTGAAAAACATAGTCAAATAATCCCAATAACGGGTTGTTTAACCCACTTAATCAAGGAAGGAGGCATAAAAATGAAGGTCAAACGTGTGCTTGGCGTTTTGTTTATTTTGACCTGTATAATAACCGTACGGGTAACCGGTGTGGTGCCAGACAAAGAAGTGTTAATCAAATTTCGACCTACAGCTACAGCAGAGCTTCAGGAGGAATTTATCAATGAAATCGGACTCACTGAGATGAAGCGTATCGATGAGATCAGTGTCCGAAAATACAAAATCACTTCTGACTATTCGGTTAGCGAAGTGCTGAAGCTTTGCAGCAACACTGCTTTTGTTGAGTACGCTGAACCAACACAAGCAGTGCGAGCATCTGCGGTGACGGAGTCTTTTAATGAACCCGGAAACGAAGAACCTGTTGCTGTTCAAGCTGAACCGGCTGAGTTTAAACCCGGTGAGGTTCTCATCAAATTCAAAAAGGAGGCAGACCAGGCGCGGGCGTTGCAAGCGCTGGGAACAGCTTCAATCGAAGTCACCAGCAGGCTCGAAGGTATTTCTGTTCTGCAGTGTACTGTGCTTGGCAACAAATCCGTATTAAGGGCGATTGAGGAGTGCAATGCCAATCCGGATATTGAATATGCTGAGCCCAATTACATCTACCGTGCATCAGTTGAACCGAATGATCCGCGTTTCTCCAGCCTTTACGGTATGCGGCAGATCGATGCACCCGAGGCTTGGGATGTACAGACCGGGAGTAAGGCGATCATTGTCGGGGTCATTGATACCGGTGTTGACATGGGACATTCCGACTTGAAGGCAAATATGTGGCGGAATCCGGGCGAAACAGGTGATGGTAAGGAAAACAATGGTGTAGATGACGATGGTAACGGTTTCGTGGATGATTATCGTGGCTGGGATTTTGTGGGTAACGATAACAACCCGCATGACGACAACAGACACGGCACGCATGTTTCCGGAACAATTGGCGCTGTCGGTAATAACTCAAAAGGCGTTGTCGGGGTCAATTGGAATACGGCCATCATGCCTTTGAGATTTCTTGACGCGCAGGGAAGTGGAACAACGGATGATGCGGTAGAAGCGATTATTTATGGCGCAAATATGGGAGCCAAAGTGCTCAGCAATAGTTGGGGTGGCGGTGGCAGGTCCCAGGCGCTCGAAGATGCGATCAAATACGCAAACTCAAGAGGCGTTGTTTTTGTAGCGGCTGCAGGAAATGAGTCGGGGAATAACGATCGGGCACCAAGTTATCCGGCAAACTATAATGTCGAAAATGTGATTTCAGTCGCATCCAATACCAGCAGTGAGAATCTGTCGGGTTTTTCAAATTTCGGTAAAACTACCGTTGACTTGTCGGCGCCGGGCAGCGGCATTTTAAGTACTGTCCCACGTGGCGGTTACGAATCCCTTGACGGAACCTCCATGGCAACGCCGCATGTAAGTGGTGCGGCAGCGCTGGTTTGGGCACAATATCCTAATGCCAGTATGAATGATGTGATGATCCGCTTGCTTGGATCAGTTGATAGAAGGGCAAGCTACGCAAACAAGGTTGCAACCGGCGGCAGGCTAAACGTAAATCGGGCACTTTCCACCAACCCGATTATTGCCAGCACAACCCGCCTCGGCAATACGCTTGACGAAACAGGGCCCTACGTGGTTGAGTCAGACATCCTTGATGATTCGGGAATTCAAGGTGCAACTCTGACTTATCAGGTGACTGGTCAACCGGCGGCTACCGTCAACATGGTAGCTCAGGCAGCACATCGTTTCCGTGGAGAAATTCCTGGTCAGACGCTCGGTAGTACTGTAGTTTACTTTGTGAGCGCGACCGATGATGCGGGCAACCGTACTCAGGACAACAACTTCACTTTTTCAATCGCTGAACCAAGTAATGATGATGGTTGTTGTGGCCAACCGGCTATCGATTTCGAGATTGCCAGTCAACCGTTGCGGACCTCCGTAAACGCTGCGGCAAATGCTTCATTTTTTATGATTCCTCTACTTGCTCTGGGATTGATGTCCAGGCGCAGGAAAAAATAGTCTTATGTATGAATGCATCTGTCCCCAGCCTGGTAGCCCGGACTGGGGGCAGGCATGTATTACATATTGTTCGGAAAGGCAATATGATCGACGCTGATGTAAAGCCATACTTGGTACGCATAAAAGATTGGAAAATCCGCAACATGGTAATGCTGTATCTTGACGCTCGGGACAAGTTCAAGAATTACCATAAGTTGCTTCGTGTCGACAAAAATCTTTCGTTCGAGCGAATGCGTGAAATTTGTGACGTTCTTTTTGAGGTGAAGGAAGATCACCATTTGTTATACAAGCGGCTGCTGGATCCAAAAAAGAACAAGTTCGAGGCTGAGCGGAAGTTTATGCCTGATGAAGTTGAGTTAAGGTTCATGAACAATGTCGGTTTGTTATTTCATAAAATGCTGGTCGCCCGGGAGTTGAAATACTTGCTCGAACATTATGTTGAACAAAACCAAACATACACCAAAAACAAAGAAAGTTTACACAAGCAGCTCGGAATCATCAACGCTCTGTTTGATGATGGTATTGTCATCCTGAAAGATTTAATCAGTCAAAATAGCGCCAACATGTTGCTGCTTACATTGCTTCTGGATGACCCGGAAATGACCAAGAGGAATTTTGGCAAACGCGCGATTCCACTTATTGAACAATTTGGCAATGGCTTGGCAGATATCTACTATACCGTTGGACGATATTACCTGGAACGCGGTTGGCGGGACCAAGCAAAACGCATGCTTAAGAATGCTGTGAGAAAAGATGGAAAGCATCGCCGGGCGCGGGTTTTGCTGAGGAAGATTAGCGCTGCAGAAAAGACTTGATTTTACTCCTTATTACCTCTAAGTTGTGTTCGAATTTGGAGAGAGACGCAGGCATGGCTGAATTTGGCTATGCCTGTTTTGTTTTGACCCGTGCATGGCCGTCTATTTAATGAAGCGAATTTGATCCATGAAAAAAATTGTGGTAATTCATTATGGGGAAATCGCCATCAAGGGAGAGAATCGCATCTACTTTGAACGGCAACTCATAAAAAATATAAAACGTGTTTTATCCAAAACAGAATACATAGAAATACAAAGGCTGAGAGGCCGCATTATAATTTTTTTGACTGAAGCTGCGTCTGAAGAGTCGCTTGCCATTCGCCTGGGAAATATTTTTGGAATTGCCAATTTCAGTTTTGGCGTTGGTGTTGAGACTGATCTGCAAGTTATGAAAGAAACTGCCTGGGAATTGATCCAGCCCATGGCGTTCGAATCTTTTAGTGTAAACACACGCAGAGCGCAAAAGGAGTTTGAATTAAATTCAATGCAACTCAACCGGGAGGTCGGTGGCTACATTCAGGATCGTTGCAAGAAGCGCGTTGATTTGACCAACCCCGAGGCAACGGTACACATTGAGCTCACAGAGCGAGGGGCATTCCTTTTCACTCGAAAACTACCCGGTCTGCGGGGCATGCCGGTTGGGGTTAGCGAGCGAGCTGTCAGCCTGCTTTCTTCGGGAATCGATTCCCCGGTGGCTTCTCACATGATGATGAAAAGAGGCGTTCATCTTGTTTATGCTCATTTCCATAGTCAACCTTACACCAGCAAGGCATCACAAGATAACACAGAAAAGCTCGTTGAACTACTCACGAAGCTGCAGTATTATTCGAAAGTCTATTTTGTCCCATTTATCGATATTCAGAAAGAGATTATGACCAAGGCCCCTGCCCCGTTCCGTGTGTTGCTATATCGTCGTTACATGATCCGGCTCTCAGAACGTATTGCAGGAATCGAGCGCTGCCGCGCGCTGGTGACTGGCGAGAATGTTGCTCAAGTAGCCTCTCAGACCCTGAGCAATATACGCGTTGTGGGTGAGGTAACCTCGTTGCCAATTCTCCGGCCGCTGGCAGGTTTTGACAAAGATGAAATCGTGCAGCGTGCGAGAACAATCGGCACTTATGACATCTCCATCGCGCCTTATGAAGATTGCTGTACTCTTTTCATTCCGGACAAACCAGCTACCAAAGCCCATTCAGACCGGCTTGAAGCAGCAGAAAAACTTCTGGAAATGGATGACTTGCTTGATGAGGCAATGCAAAGAGCTGAGATGAAGATTTTTCGAAGTGGAGAATAAAGTCGATTTTAGAATGCACCCCTGAAAGCTTTCGCAGCAATTTCCCTCCCCAGAGGCAGCGAGGTTAGAGGCTGTCTAAATTATGCCCGGGCTGACCCGGTTTCAGTGGTCAGAAAATCACGAACCAAATGCAGAAATACTTCCGGCGAATCAAAATGCACCCAGTGATCTGCTTCCGCTATCATCTGCAGTCGCGAGTTTGGAAAGTGTCGTATGATTTCGTCGGCCTGAAGCTGGAGTTTTAGGTCAGAGCGACCACCTCCAATAAAAAGAGACGGTCCGTTGAATTGTTCGTCGCGGCCCAGAGAGAAAGTTGGTTCGTTTAAGACAAAGCGGTGGAGTTCGTCGAGATTGCACTGCCAAGCATATGTGCCGCCTTGTTGGCGTTTGAGATTTGTTAACAAAAATTGGCGAATGACTGGTGCGTGAATTGAATCTGCCAGCAGGGCGTCGGCGTCCTTTTTGCGCGTAATATTCTTGAGATCAACGTCTTGTAACCGTTGTAAAATCCAAACGATTTTCTTAAGGTTAATCTTGGGCGCCGTATCAACCACGATAAGCGATCGGATTCGTTCAGGATAAGTGATAGCGAAGCGCATGGCAACCATTCCGCCAAGAGAATGTCCCAGAAGGTTTGTACACTCGATTTCCAGCAGATCCAGCAGCCTGGCGAGATCATCGCACATTAACTGCATCGAATGGAGACCGTGTGGTGAAGCGCCGTGATTACGCAAAGTAGGAACAAGGATACCGCCGTCTGCAGCAAGTTTTTGCGCGATTTGTTGCCAGTTCCGACCAGAGCCGAGCAAGCCGTGCAGGATGATGAGTTCGGTTTGGCCTACTCCATATTTTTGAAAATCAAGCTGCATAGCCTGAATATATGCCTGGAATCCTGTTCAATGCAAGGTAAAACAAGAGGGTGCACCGAGAAATTTCTTGCATTTTTTGTCATTTCGGCTATATTTGATTTTGCATAAGTTAGTGTACGCCTCTTCTTGCGCCGTTCAAGTGTTGATTAGACAATTTCCAAATTAACTTGGTTCGAACTGCATATTTGACGACTGAGCAAAGTTATTCTCTGGATTGTTACTTCGATGTATTCTGTCGATCGGAAGTGCGTAGTACAAAACCATCATCATACGTGAGGGATTTTCTATGGAAAATGGTAAAGTTAAGTGGTTCAACAACGCGAAAGGCTATGGGTTCATTGTTAGTGATGAAGGCACAGATGTGTTTGTTCATTACAATGTCATTGAAGGTGAGGGGTTCAAGACGTTGGAGGAAGGCGAGCAGGTTCAATTTTCAGTAGAAGAGGGTCCGAAAGGCTGTCATGCCACGTCAGTGATTAGACTGTAACCACAAGATAAAAACAAATATTTATTTATGCCCCGGTCAATTTGGCCGGGTTTTTTTGTTACCACTACCGGATGATTCTGCATAAGATCATTTCTGAGCGTAGTTTAGATTGATTTGGTAATTAAAGAAGTATTGATAAAGGCCGTAATATTTTAGTAGGCTTAGCATAAAAAACGGACGGGGGCTTCGCGCATAATAGGGGAAAACAGGACGTTTTGTTCCTCATGGCTTCAAAAATAAATGGTAGAGTTCCACTGTTTTTGGGTGGTATTGCTAGTTTTCTGGCTGTGGCATTTTTGTTTTTTGGCTTCATTATTCCACAAACGCCTGGCCGGTTGACCCGCCCCAGCGCTGCCTTGTTCGAAGATTATGCGCTTTGGTCAGGCATTACCGCTGTTGGTATTCCGGTGCCACAAAATAGCGAAACAGTGGCCTTGCTGGTTGTTGCGTTTTCTCTGGTTTGCTTTTTGGCATATGGCGTTGCAGTTTATTTCTGCTGGAAACACCGTGAAGATGTGCGAATCAGGTCCATCGTTTTGGGCGCTTCGGTTGTCTTTTTTTTCATTTCGGTCTGGTTTCTGCCAAATTTCAATACAGACATTTTTAACTATATTTTGCGCGGGCGGGTAGTAGCTGTTTATGAAAGCAATCCGTACTATGATGCGGGTGATGCGTTTTCTGATGATCCAATTTATGAGTATGCGAGCCACCGCTATACAGCAGTTCCCGGAGGTAAGTTCCCGGCCTGGATGCATATCAATATTTTTCTTGCCAGCATTGCAGGTGACAGTCCGCTAGGAAATCTGCTTCTTTATCGCGCATTCTTTTTTATCGTCAACCTGCTGAACCTTGGGCTCATTTGGCGGATCTTGATGCGATTGAACCCAAGTTATGTTATGCCTGCGCTGCTGATGTATGCGTGGAATCCAATTGTTGTCCTGAATGGACAGAGCAAAACAGACACCGTCATGGTGTTCTATTTGCTCCTCGCGGTTTGTCTTCTGGTATATGAACGGCACCGCCTTGCAACCGTGGCTCTGAGTTTATCTGTTTTTGTAAAATTACTGACAGGTCCTTTGCTGCTGGTCTATTTGCTTCGGGAGCTAGCTCTTAAACGATGGCGGTCGTTGTTGGTGAGTATTGGCTTGATCGTTGGCACCGTGATTGTCTTGTACATGCCTTTTTGGGATGGACCAAGTCTGCTGACACATCACATCCAGGCATTGGGAGAAAGCGGGACCTCAGTGCCGGGGGCAATAAAAACACTTATGGCGCTCATGTTTGTTGCGCTTGTGTTCTGGATAGGCTTGATTCAAAACGGCAGCACAGAAAGACTTCTGGATGGCTGGGCGTTCTTGATGTTGTACTTTGCTTTATTTATGACCAAGCTCGGGCTGGCCTGGTATTTAATGACTTTGATAGCTTTGGTAAGTCTTAGTTTTAACCCAAGGCTGACAGTCATCATGATTGTACTTTCGTTTTCATCTTTCTTGTTCAACTCCTGGTACTCGACTTTTTCCAGCCAGTTTAAAGTCGAGGAATTGTTCGCTTTGCCCAAGTTGCTGGTCTATATTGCTTTACCTGCTATTCCGTTGCTCTGGTTTTCAATTCGCGGTGGCTATCGGAAGAGCAGGATTCTAATGAATTCTAAAAGTAACCCTGAACGCCATGGACAAAGGGATGACCATTTAGCCCCTGGCGTTGCAGTTAATTCGATTAATAGAAGTGGAGATTTCTATTCTATGCTTCGTGTGCTTACTTATCATCGTGTTGCAAATCCGGAAGATAGGCCGATGCTCGATCCCCGGATCATAAGTTCCACACCGGTTGTTTTCGCGCAACATATGAACTATTTAAAAAAATACTACAATGTTGTATCGATGCAGGATGTGCTGGACGCGGTTGAGGGGAAAAAGAGACTTTCTCAAAGAGCTATTCTGATTACTTTTGATGATGCTTATTGTGATTTCAAAGAAAATGCCTGGCCGGTACTGAAACGGCTTAACCTGCCTGTAACTGTTTTTGTGCCCACTGCCTACCCGGATCAAAATGAGCGTTGTTTTTGGTGGGATAAACTATATCGTTGTGTTATTCATACGGAAAAAAGTAAAATTCTTTGTTCACCCATTGGTACGCTAACGCTGCAATCTGTAGAAGAGCGGCAGCAAAGTCTGCGGCGTTTACAGCAATACATCAAGACTTTACCACATTCAGAGGCCATGGCGCTTGTGGAACAAATCGCCGAAGAGCTGGAGGTAGGTTCAGACACAACAGAAAAAACAGTGCTGAGCTGGGATGAATTAAGGCAGTTAGCAAAAGAAGGTGTTACGCTGGGAGCACACACAAGAACGCATCCAATCATGACACAATTGAGTCTTGAGCAGGTGCGCGAAGAGGTTTCTGGTTCTTTCACCGATTTGCAGCGCCAGCTCGGTGAAGTGTTGCCGATCTTCTGTTATCCAAACGGTAGCCACGACGATGACATTGTGCAAGTTCTCGAAGAGGATAACTTTAAGCTTGCATTTACTGTGATCGATGGGATTAACGATTTGGAGGTTGCCAATCCACTGCGTTTGCGTCGCACAAATATTACAAGAAAATCCACGCTTCCCGTGCTTAAGCTCCGACTACAAAAATGGTATACTTACATAGATATGTGGCGCCATCGTGAACGTCACCAGGTTAGCCATAGATAGTTAGACTGAAATCAGTCTCCACCGGAATATGCACCGGCCTTGTGTCATTGTCATCGCAAATCAACAACGTTATCTCGCTGCGGGATGAGAGTGCTTTTGCGAAACAAATCGAAAGGGACGGCGTGCTTTTTAGTCTCCGGTCATGCCAGGGAGTTCGTCGAGACCGTACATTGGAAACATCTTAGTTAAGTTTTGAATTAATGAATTTTATGATTTTTGCATTGCCTGTGTTTGGGAATCGCACTTTTACTTTTTGTATAATTATTTCTATTGGTTTGCAAGTCCTTTCGCTTCGGGCGGCCCGGCAACAGGCGGAAAATACGCCGGGGAGCCAGGGGCCAAAGCACCCCTCTGAATTTGAGGCCTTTTTGGATAATATTATTTCTGAGCAGATGCAAGAGCTGCACGTACCAGGTGTCGTTCTTGCCTTGGTCAAAGGTGATAAAGTGTTTTTCCTGAAGGGATATGGCTTGGCCAATATTGCCGAGAATAAGCCTGTCGACCCGCAGAAAACTTTGTTTCGTGTCGCGTCGGTATCAAAAGTGTTGACTGTAACTGCGATCATGCAGTTGGTCGAGCGCAGGCTCATTGATTTAAATACAGACATCAATCAATATATTGATAAATTTGAGATCTCGGGCCGGTTTTCTCAACCGATAACGGTGGAACATTTGATTACACACACCGCCGGTTTTGATGACAGTCGCATCGGCCTTGCTTCATTGTCTGAAACGTCGCTCATGTCTCTCGATGATTTTTTGGCGCACCACTTGCCGGCCCGGGTGATGCCACCCGGAAGAGAATACAGCTACTCGCGTTACGGAATTGCGCTTGCCGGGCACATTGTTGAAACAGTCTCCGGTAGTAGTTTTTCACGCTATATTGAGGAGCAAATTCTTCAACCTTTGGCTATGCGCAGGAGCGGTTTTACTCGACGGAATGATATGTTGACTGACTTTGCCACCGGCTATCGGTTTGATGGTGGTAGATTGGATGCAGTCCCGTATTATCATTTTTTCACAGCCCCGGAAGCATCCTTTAACGCAACTGCTGCAGACATGGCCAGGTTTATGCTCGCGCACCTGAACGGCGGGGAACACGATGGCGCACGCATTTTACACTCCGCGACTGTAAAATTGATGCATCAGCAACATTTTTCTCACCACACCGGTTTGCCGGGGTTGGCTTACGGCTTCTACGAGCGGCTGGAAAATGGTCAGCGTGCGATTCAACACGGTGGGCATATTCCCGGCTTTGTCAGCCGGATGTTGCTTTTGCCGGAGCAGAAGTTGGGATTGTTTATTTCCTGCAACAGTGACGCTTTTAAACTTATCAGTGTGGTCACCAGTGAGTTTTTTAACCGATATTTTCCGGCTCAGAATACGGCTGCTCAGACTGAGAAAGCTGACGCCCAACCCGAACTGCCACCTGACGGTGCCGGGGCATCAACAAATTTAAGCCGGTTTGCTGGAACCTACCGCATCAATGAATATGCCCGAAAAACCATTGAGAAGATATTTTCGCTTAAAAAGCAATTCAGAATAAAGGTGGATGGTGATGGCTTGAGCGTAAAAGGAAGCAAGCACCTTGTTGCTGTTGATACGCTGGTTTTTCGTGAGGTGGAAACCGGAGAGTTAACAGCTTTCCGCACCGATACAGCCGGTGTCGTTACCCGGTGGTTTAGCAAGCGTTTTGCTTATGAGAAAATGCGCTGTTATGAGACGGTTCAATTTCATCTGACGGCTGTTTTGTTGATGAGTATTGTCTTCCTGGTTGGCTTTTTATTTTGGGCAGGCGGTCATATCCCAAAGTTGAATTTTTTGCCGTTTATTCAATCTGTCGAGACCAATGGCGTTTTTCGTCTGGCTGGTGTGGTCAGTTTACTCAATCTGGTATTTTTGGCAGGGCTGACTCTGCTGTTCCTGACTTTCGACCGGATCGATGAATTCACCTTCGGCATTCCACCCTTGATTGTCGGTTGGCTGTGTTTGCCCATGGCCGGTGCCACGCTGACCGTTGGCTTGCTGGTTGCAGAAATCAAGGTCTGTATCAGCAAAACCTATTCGTTCTCTTCGCGTGTTTACTTTACGCTTGTTACACTGACTTCAGTTGGTTTCCTCTTATTTCTAAATCACTGGAATTTGCTCGGATTTCATTTCTAATTTCCCCACCCATCTTTGCCGCATGATTGTAGAGGTAAGTTGCCTTAAAGTCACAAGCGTGCCGGGATTGTGCAAATAAAAGCAGCAAAACCTTACATTGTTTTGGGTGAAAATCCCTGAAAAATAGAAACTAAGAAATCAAAATTATTGATTTGTGTCGAAAATAACCTCTCCCAAGTCGCGGTCGCTTGCGTGGTCGGCGCGTAGACGGGGCGCCTCTTCAAGTTCCAGGCGGATGCGCGGAAAGTGATATTGAATGTCCGCATCCTCTGAGACATCTGTTTCGCCATCCAGATCGAGTACCAGTTCTTTCAGCATGCCGGTGATGGTTTCCATGGGGAGTGTTTCTTCTTTGCCGCAACGGTTTACTTTTTTGCAAATACTATCCGCGGTTTGGGGTTGACTGTAACTGGCAAATATGGCCTTGTAGAGTCGTTTACGGATATTATTTTTTTGTCTGTGTTGACGGAGCCGAAGGATTCTCACCCAGCGAGTTAAGGGAATTATTATGAATAAAAGCGAAAAGACCAGTGGCACGCCGCCAAAAAGAAGCGGATGACTCGCCACTGCTTGCAGGAGTTCTCCACCCGGGCCGTTGATATTCAGTTGCACCAATTCCGTAAAGGCGCCCTGTGTCACCAGGTAGGATATGAGCAGGTTGAAAGCATTCATTGCAACAATCAAAAAGTTGCGGCCTGCGGAATTTCCTGTGACCTGATATTCAGGCTCGTACTCATCCCAATAATTGACTATTTTACCTTCTGCTGGCGCCACCCCTCTGAGTATTCGTTTAAACTTACCGTATACCGCGCCATTGTCAGAGACCAGAACCTCTCCATCATAGCGATTGAGGTAGTCGGTAAAGCTCTGCTCGGCCTGTTTTCTATCCAATCCTGCCAGTGCTTCCAGGTCGGCGGTAACCAGAATGCCGTTGTTTTGGCCGAGGAAAGCGGCCACTTCTTTGGCATTGGCAAGTTGCGAAATATCGACGCGTGGCGGGCCGAAGACAAAATCATAAACCGCGGCGATAAAGTTTTTCTTTTTCTTATTCAGGGTGCCTGGCTGTGGCTCGTATTCCCGGTATGGGTAGCCGCGATCATCGTGTCGATTGCGAGTCCCTCCTGTGATGGTCCGCCAGCGGAAAATAGACATCAAAATATGGAGGAGTTGCAGGCCGTTAAATGACAGGCCGCCACGTGTTCCACGATTCTGCCCACGTTTTCCGGAACTGGCGGCAACAACCAGCAGGATCATCAAGATCAGGAAAATAACGAAGTAGATTACCAGAGTCACGGTCAGCCAGGCCTTGAACAATAGAGTAAACGCCTTCCATAGATATTCCGCCGCTTTTTGCAAAGTTTCGGTAAACGGTTTTTCGTCCCATTGCCGTGGGCTGGACCCGAAATCATAAATCAAGTCGCCGTTTTCAGTTACCTGAATACGGCAAACGTATTTTTTTATGAGCTGCTCTATTCCGTCTTTGACCTGATCAATTGCGAGACCGGTGACACTGGAAGCCTCATAGTCCGTAAACCGGTGCTGGCGCTTGAGAAGGGTTTTCTCCAACAACTCTAAGGTTTTTTGCATGGAGTACCTGCTATTAATTGTCAATTTATGCAAGAATGACTAAATTCCATATTTCTCCGCAAACGTAACCAGTGCCTCCTCAAATATTTGCATGGGCGGACGCACCAGGCCGGCGCCAACCTGGCCAATGCCGGCATTTTTGTGTGCAATGCCGGTATTCACGCGAGGCGTCAAGCCGGTTTCAATGACTTTGCGCAAATCGATGCCGGTGGGCGTGCCGCGAAATTCAAATTGGGGAATTGTGAAATGTTTATGCTCGGCAAAAGTGATTTCGTACATTTCCATGGTCGCATTAACCGCATCTTTGGGTGAGCCGCTGACAAAAGTGACAATGGCCGGAGCAGCAGCCATGGCAAATCCACCGATGCCGGCGGTTTCCGTGATGGTGCTGTCGCCAATGTCCGGGTTGGCATCCTCGTCACCAAATCCTGGAAAATAAAGACCTTTTGGTATTTGCGCGGGCGCCGTAAACCATTGTTCGCCAAGGCCACTGACACGGATACCGAAATCCGTGCCGTTGCGCGCCATGGTGGTGACGATGGTGCTGCCTGCAATGCCGTGGGCAGTGTCGGCCATTACTTTGCAGGCCGCCATTACCGGGTTCAAAACACTCAGCGCGTTGTCACCAATGGCTTTTAGAACGGTTGCACTGGTTTCGTTGTCATCACTGACTTTTGCAATATGCGGGGCAAGGGCTTTCAGGAACAAAATAGAGCCTGCTTTGTTGCGATTGTGTCCCTCATCTCCCATGTGCAGTGCTTCGGAAAGCAGCGCCTTGATATCAATGCCGCCACTGGCTTTGACGGCGTCATTCAAAACAGGGGCCATGACGTCTTCCATCCATCGCAGTCGCTGTTGCACTTCATCGTCGTAAGCGCCGTATCGCAGTACTTTTCCGTATCCTTCATTTAGATTAGAGAATGCGCGATTGCCGTGGACTTCATTTTCGACAATGTAAACGGACATGGACGCTGAAGTAACCCCGGCCATGGGCCCCACTGCTTGATGGTGGTGACATGGCTCAAGTTCGATTTCACCGCTTTCAACCAAAGTTTGTGCTTCGGCTTCGGTTCGCGCTTTACCCTCAAAGATAAGCGCGCCGGTGATGGCACCGCGCATGGGGCCGGAAGTGCGCTCCCATGTGATTGGCGGCCCGGCGTGCAGCAGAAGATTATCCTTCATTCCGGGTATGACGTCTTTGGCTTTGGCAATTTCGGTTAGCACAGCCCGAGCTTCTATCATTCTGGTAGTGGCTTGTTGATTGGCTTTTTCAATATCCATCTGTGGTTCCTTTTTGTTCGTGCGCTATGCGTGTCATGGGTCGTTAGGCTGCTATGCTCTTGGGCATTTCGCAGCTTTAATCTCAAAATTAATTGTTTTGCGCTTTCTTCATGCGCTCAAGAATTGACATCAGTTTTTCATTGCCGCCGGCAGGTGGCCGCCAGTCAACATGAACAACAGCCGCAGTTTGATTAGCTAAACTTGAAGCAAATGACTCTAAACCAACATTGATTGCCGCAACCGGTTCTTGCAGGATGGCCAGATCGACTGGAGGAAGCTTCCCGGGTTGTAATTGCCTTTGCAGGCGCTGGCCAACATACGCACAAGCGACAGTATTGCTTTTTTCAACGCGTGCGCCCGCAGTTCGCAGGCGCTCCATCTGGGAAGCTATGTTCTGGGGGTCATCTTCTGTGCCAACCAGCACAACGACAATTTCCAGTTCACGTTTGGCCTTTTGGGCGCGGGTTCGTGCAGCAGAAATAGCGGGGGCCAGTTCACTTGCAGGATCAGGATGGGCGCCGTGACCCAGTACAATATCCATTAAAATGATGGCGACCTCAGGATCGGCTGCTTCTTGCTGGAAACGCGCCAACCGCAAATTGTTGTCGAGCATCGGATGCGGACGTCCTACTGTAAAAGCGTCTTCACCCAGATCGAGAAGCGTGTGTTCGCGACTGCGTTTTAAATCGTTCAACTGTTGTTCTTTTTCGTGCGCGATGTTTGAGTGGATGTTCGGCAGGTAATTCTGTAAAATGAACAGGCTCTCCTGGGCCAGGGTGCCACCGGAAAACAGGCCGCGCAAATAGCGCTGGTCTTTTGCAAATCTAACCGGTTTATTTTTTGCAGGTGAAGGCGTGGCCGCTGCTGTTACCAGTTGAACGGCCAGTTCTGCGGTTTCATCAAGGGAACGGGCAAAATGTATGTTGTGACTATTTTCGTCAGTTGTCACTGCGGGGTATCCAATGAAATAGACCACCACGGGTTTGTCAACCGTTCTGGCTGATTGCAGCAGGGTGGTGGTTACCGTTTGGGCCGGCGGTTTTGAAATGAGCACGATGACCTGGGTCTCAGGATCACGTTGTAGCAACCCGAGACATTGCAGTGCAGTAATGCCACCCACTTCTGCGGACAGATCGCGACCGCCCGTTCCCAGCGCGTGCGTGATGCCGCTGCCCAATTGATCGATGCGCGCGGTGACTTGCTGCAACCCGGTTCCTGAAGCACCAACCAGGCCGATGGGTCCACGCCGCACCTGATTGGCAAAGCCAAACCCTGTATTGTTTACTATGGAAGTGCCGCAATCCGGCCCCATCAACAACAGACCGCTATGGCCGGCCTCGTGTTTTAATGCGATTTCATCTTCAATACTAACATTGTCGCTGTAAAGAAAAACATTTTTTTGTAAACGCAGTGCTTCGCGAGCCACACCGGCTGCATATTGGCCCGGCACAGAGATAAGCGCCCATTTTGCATTTGGCAGCATTTGGGCTGCCGCCTCAACACTTTTAGGTAAGTAATCCTGCTCAGAAGTTGATTTGCGGGACGAGAGCAGGTTGTCTACTTCCGCCAGGGCAGCATCGGCAGTGGTCGTATCATCACACTCGACGCTGATAATGAGATCATCTGGAAAAGCAGCTTCGGCTTCTGCGGTGAGAAGTCCATTCTGCTTAAGTATTTCTTTGTTGGCGGCCACACCCATCATGACGCCGGCATTATTGACACCGGGTATTTGGCTCAGGGAAAGCTGGAGCTGCATCAGGATAATTGAATCGTAATAGGTGCCGCGTCGGATTTCGACTTTGGTTGTCCGCATTATTTTGTTTCTCTTTTCGGTTGTGTTAAAAATTCCTGAATTTTACGTTTATTGTGGGCAACAAAAATAACCCTCTGCAATGCTGCAGATTGTTAACCGAGAAAAATAATGCAGGAGTTTAAGTAAAACAGTCTCCGACACAGTTTAGGCGACTGGAAGCCTCTTTGCTGCGCCCCTCTGAATAAATCAGGAACAAGCAATTGTAGTCATTCTTTTAAGTCATGTCAAGCGCGGATTTTTAAACCAGCCAACTAAATGCACCGCTGTGTTCTGCTTCAACGAATCGGGCATTCCCTGGAACAGTTCTTTTCAAGTTTCTGTGTTTGTAACCTGAGCCTCGGATACGTTTTTAATGGTTCTGTGTTGATCTGTATGGGTACAGTTGTTATCAATCAGGCGTCAAAATAAGTATTCCTCACGAATTCCCACAGATGAAACACCGATTTTTGCTAACTTTAATTTTTCTTAAACGCGGAGA
>JAJDAG010000128.1 GCA_029262005.1 Candidatus Zhuqueibacterota bacterium
AACCCCGCGTTCTCTGCCGGCGTGAGAAATCTGCTGAAGCACAGTCAAAGTAGTTCAACTCCAAACGCCGTTTGCGCACTTCAGCGCTCGTGCTAAAACAGATTCCTCCAGCGCTGGGAAACGCGCTGTTCGGAATGACAAGCACCGGCACTATCTCCCTCTCGAGGGAGACAGCTTAGAGCTCGCAGAGCGAAAAGCAGAGGGAGGTCTTCGTGCCCAGCTGTAATTCAAACCACCTGTTACGGATTTCCCGGTGTATGTAGTGCACGCTTCAGCGTGCTTTTTCATTCAAACCACAAATTTCCGCAACCTAAAGACCGCTATTAGAAAAATAAATACAGTGCTGGTTCAGCCGTAAGGGGCCGGGCACGCTGAAGCGTGCACTACATACTTTTTCCCCTTTGTTCACAGTCCAAAGCTTCTGTCGGGCAACCAGTTCAGGGCACTTACCACCAAACCGTACAAAACATCAGTTCGAACCCAGCATTGTTCCGCCGGTGTGAGAAACGCGCTGCTCGGAATGACTACCGGTGGAAAATTGTCATGCCCGAGGTCTTTTGTCGGGCATCCGGTTCAATGCACAGAACTACCCTCCAAACCGTTTTATCTTCAACAAACCAAATGCTGAACTTGCGAAACCAGTTCTTCTTTCTGGATTCCCGCCTGAAGATCGCGGGAATGACACCTTTAAGAATACTACCCAGTCCATATTCATTCATCTTTGGCAGGGCATCGTTTGTTTGCGGCATCTTATGTGACAAATTTGTCAAAGAGATTGAGTCTCTTCCGGGCAAGGACGATTCTCCGGTTAAATCATTCAATCGGATTTAATGTTTGGAGGCTTTTATGAATATTTATTATTCAACCAAGGATGCGAACTACTGGATGTCATTTTTTGAAAACGTGCTGTATGGTCATGAAAACAGCGGTGTGGCTTTGCGGCCGGATTTGCTGGAGCGGGTGACTGCCGATAAGGCGACGTTTTCCACTAAGATTTCTGCCTATTTGAACCTGATTTCCGCGCAAAAGGAAGTGCAGTCTGAGCTGCGTCCGCTTAAGAAAAATGGATTCCGGCTACTGGGCAAAGTCCGCCACGGCCTGAACAGCCAATTGCCGGCTGAACAAAAAGAGGCAACTTTCAAGGCCTATCAGCTGGATCGCGAGGTCGGGAACAACCGTCCCGAAGTGCTGGCGGCCATGCGGACCGTGGTGGAGGCGGCGACTCAGGAAACGGATGAGCTTAAGAAACCGGCAGCCGAGCTGTTCGATGAGTTCAAGACTACGTATGAGAGTCTGCAATCGGTCATGGAGCGCGAGATGGGGGTGCAGGCAGATTTGCTGGAAAGCCGGCGCGCCATCCGTGATGCCATCATGGCAAACCGGGTGTTGCGAAGCCAGCTCACCTCATATTTGATTACGGTATTGGCAGATGATGCGCACGACGCCAAACTCATCGATTATGGTTTGCGCCGCAAGTTTGCAATTGACACCCCCCCGGCGAGTCCGGCTGTGACCCTGGTTGAGGAAGAGGAGGCGCCGGTAACACCGGTGACGCCCGTAACGCCAGTGACACCGGAGTAGGCAAGGGTCTATTTTATTCTCCCTGGGAAGAATCCCGGGGAGAGCGAATGTTTGTCATTTTCGCGCATCTGCCAGAAATGACTAATTTCACTTCCGAGGCCTCAGGCACGTCAAATGTAATCGTAGTGGTCGGGTTGAACGGGTTGGGGTGATTCTACATCAGGATGTAAGTTCTATTTAGTGTCACGATTGCTGGTTTTCAAAGCAGGGAGCACAATTTTGGTATCACAAATATTGCAAATTACCTGCGAATTGCCGCAAATTAAATGTAACTCCAATTGAAGTTTAAACAACCCCGAAACCGAAATTCTTAAACCCTCGCGTAAAAAATAGAATCGCCACATCGAAAAAAGCCCGGCCGCAAAACAAGTGGCCGGGCTTTTTGTTGCGGGAATGTGTGGGAATCGAACCCACCTATCCAGACATAATCTGGACACAACGGTTTTGAAGACCGCGGAGGCCACCAGGCACCCATGCATTCCCGGAAGAAATGTCAGGGCGTAATATACGGATTATTTGGGAAAAGGCAAGAGCTGGTTATCCGCAAAAATCCTGCTTGCAACTATGAGGAGAGTACACGGTGAGAAAAACACGACAACTTAAAACTTGCCGAGTTGCAGTAGTGGAACTCGGCTTAGCGAATTTTTCGCAACTTGACATTATGACTTAAAAAGACGTACCTTTGTCGTTCTTCTCGTTCATTGACTCTGCACTTTATGTCGATTAATGGAAGAATGACTTTCTAAAAAATGTTTATGAATCTGGAGCTTCATTAGGCAACTAACAGTGACTAACAAAACAAAAATATCACAGACCGCGCACAGCGCCGCACAAATCCCGTTTACAGGTCTGGACTGGGTTTGGTTTTACCCGGCAGGCACATTGTGCAATCTGGAATGCGCTCACTGCCTGGTGAGCGCCAGCCCCGAAAGCGAGGTGCTATTGCCACTGGATACCATTGAAATTGAAACAGCGTTACAAGAAGTCGTGCTGCACCAACAAGGCCGGCCGTTTCAAATTGGCATGACCGGCGGCGAAGTATTTTTGCTTAAGGCACAAAAATACAATCAACGACTGTTCCCGATGATAGAGACTTGCCTGGCTTATTCCGACATTCTGATTCTGACCAACGGTTTGCTGGCAGACGACATTACATTGCAGCGGCTCAAGGCCATTGAAGCGCGTTCAAAACACAGTATCAGATACCGCATCAGCCTGGATGGCGCAAGTGCCGAGACCAACGATCAGATTCGGCAGTACCGCGGTGGAAGACCTACTTTTGAGCTCATTATGCAAAGTTTGCAACGATTTCAAGCGAACGGGGTTTACCCGACGCTCGCCTATACTTATGAAAGTTCAGGGAAGGCCGCTGACGTCCTGATTCGGGCTGAGGCATTAAAGCAAGAATACAAAACTCTGCTGCAGAAATTTGGCTTAATAGACCTTGAACTCGTGGCAATTCCATTTTTTGATCAAGGCGCTGAAACCGTAAGAAGAGACCGTACAGGCATTCCACACATTGAGTCACCAGGCATCACCAATCATTGTATCGCGACGTACACCAATCGTGCTTACGACTTATTTCAGTGTTCCTACGGACGCTCCTTTGCCAAAGAAGTAACCGGCAAAACGGGCTGGTATAAATGTCCGGTTCTGCCGGCGAAACAGATTGCCGAGGCGGCTCTTATCGGGCGGTCTTTTTCGGAGTCTGCCTGCACCATAACTATAGAGCACCCGCAATGCATAACCTGTTTCACCGCTGCGACCCAGGGCACCGGCATGAGTTGCAGCGGTTAGCAAAAAGCGGAGTAACAAAATTTCGCAGCGAATAAACGGCAAGCGAGCAACTGCCACTGCCATTATTGCGCACAGAATTCAACCGGCATTCCTGCCCAAAAAGTCAGTGGGAATAAAAGTGCGGTTTCTCAGGTCTAATTACCGGAAAATTGCACCAGTACAAAACTCAAGATTTTTGGAGGTATTGATGAAAAAGTCTATTTATGTTATCGCAATCTTGCTGCTTGTAATAACATCTGTTGAAACATCCGCACAACCACAGCAAAGGCGCGGAGGAAGCATCAGTGGCCACGTTATTGACGGCGCCCTGAACACATCGGTGGAATACGCCAATATTGTTTTATATAATAAACAAGACAGTGTTCAAGTTACCGGAACCATCACAGATCCCGACGGCAACTTTAACCTCCCAGGCATTCGCCGTGGAAGTTATTTCATTTCAATTCGTTTTGTCGGCTATCGCACGCAGGTGATCAACGACATTGAAATAAGACGGGGCAAAGCAAATATCGACTTGGGCGATATTCCTTTGAAACAATCGGCCATCCAACTGGAGAGTGTGGAACTGCTTGCCGAACAAGCGCCGGTGGAGTACCGCATAGACAAAAAAGTAATCAATGTCAGCGGCCAACACACTGCTGCCTCAGGCACGGCGGCCGAGGTTTTGGAAAACGTACCCTCTGTTACAGTAGACATTGAAGGTAACGTTAGTCTTCGCGGCAGTGCCAATTTTACCGTTCTTATCGATGGCAAGCCAACGGTTTTAGAACCCAATGATGCATTGCAGCAAATTCCGGCCAGTACCATAGAAAACATTGAATTGATCACCAATCCCTCAGCAAAACATGATCCGGACGGCACATCAGGCATTATCAACATCTTACTGAAAAAAGGCCAATTGCAAGGACACAACGGCGTTGTGAACATGAATGCCGGCCTTGAGGACAAACATGGTGGTGACTTCTTGCTGCAATTCCGCCGGAAAAAAATCAACACCCACATAGGAGCAAATTACAACAAACGGTTCAACCCGGGCACTGCCTACCGCGAAAATCGAACTTTGAGCCAGGGTACAACTTCGTTAGTATTTTCCAATGGGGATTACCGACGCGGAAGAACATCCTACGGACTAAGGGCAGGAATCGAGTTTGATGTAAGTTCTCGTGATAATCTGAGCCTCGGTTTACGCTATGGCGACAGAGCAATGGAATGGGGCTCTGAGCTCGATTATGATGCATGGACAGAGCCATCTAACGAGGCACATTTGCTTTACCTGAGTCTGAATGACCGCAAGATCTCTGGAAAGTTTTACTCCGTTAATATGGATTATCAACACCGCTTTGCCGGAAAGGGACATAAAATTTCAGGACAGGTTAACTATAGCCATAGAGCCACTGGCGAAAAAGCCATTGACGAACTCCTTGATACGGAACAAATAATTACCAGCGGCAGACAAACCACAGAACAAGGCCCCTCAGATCGAACCCGCCTCAAAATTGATTACACATTACCTTTACAGAAAAAAAATAAAATTGAAGCAGGTTATCAAAGCCGCTTAAATAACTGGAAAGATGTTAACGCCCTGAGCGATTTTGATCCAGTGCAAAACAGTTATATAAGTAATCCCCTTTTTAGCCATAACACCGACTATCGGCGGAACATTCACTCACTTTACGCACTGTATGCCGGGGAGATCGGGCCATTTGGGTATCAGGGCGGCATTCGCGGTGAATATACAGACCGCCGGGTTGAACTGATTGATGCAAGACAACCGGACACCATACAACCTTTCGTTATTGACCGCTGGGATTATTTCCCCACTGTCCATGCTTCGTACAAATTTACCGACGGCAGGCAAATCATGGCAAGTTATGCACGCCGGATTGAACGTTCGAGAGGTTGGTATCTGGAACCGTTCGAAACCTGGACCGATGCATACAACGTTCGTACAGGAAATCCAGCTCTAAAGCCCGAATACATCGACTCGTATGAATTGGGTACACAAGCCTATTTCGGCAGTACATTGATTTCCACCGAGGGTTACTACCGAGTGACGCACAACCAGGTTGAACGAGTCCGCAGTGTTTATAGTCCAGATGTAACGCTGCATACGATCGAAAATGTAGGTACGGATTATTCGCTCGGTATCGAGTTTATGACGAATATAGATTTGTTGAAACGGTGGAATATCAATGCCATGGGCAATTTCTACAATTACAAGATTGAAGGTCAATTATATGGAACGGACTTTTCGCGAAGCAGTTTTAACTGGAACATGAGGTTCAACAATTCTATTAGCCTGGGCAAATCTACCAAGCTGCAAGCCAATGCCATTTACAACAGCGCATCGGTTTCCTCGCAGGGAAGTCGTGATGGATTTTATCTGGTTAATCTTGCAGTAAAGCAGGATCTTCTTGGCAAAAACCTATCGATGACGTTTCAAATCAACGACATTCTGGGCACGGCCAAACATCACTACGTTTCAGAAGGGCCAAACTTCTTCTCACTGAGCCATTTCACAAGAGAGTCCCCTGTTGTCATGTTAAATCTACGCTACAATATCAATAATTACAAAGCAGAGCGCCGGCGGGAGAACGGACATGGTCGGGAAGACTCTGAAGAAGATGGAGCGTTCTAACGGACACCACATATTTTGACGTAAAAAAATGGGGTTAACATATATGCAAGACATGCTGCAAAAGGCCAAGGCAATCGAACAGGAGCTGATACATTTTCTAAAAGATGTGGTCAAACTCCCCCTTGGCAGCGGTAAAGAGGGCCCGGTAATTGAGCGAATGAAACAGGAAATGCTAGCCATAGGCTATGATGAAGTAAAAATTGATCCACTGGGAAATCTCTTTGGCAGAATCGGTAGCGGCCCCAGAGTGTTGGCAATCGACGGTCACTGCGATGTTGTCGATATCGGCAATCTCGACAATTGGGAAGTCGATCCAACCGGTTGTGAAATCATTGATGGCAACATGTTCGGCCGCGGTACCTGTGATCAAAAAGGCGGCTTAACCAGCGCAATCTATGCCGGAAAATTGCTCAAAGATATCGGCATGCCGGAAGACCTGACCCTCTGGGTGGTGGCCTCGGTTATGGAGGAAGATTGCGATGGCATGTGCTGGGACTATATCGTTAAAGAAGGTGGATTTAAGCCTGAAACCGTGCTTATCACAGAACCAACAAACCTCAATATTTATCGCGGCCAAAGGGGCCGCCTTGAAATGAAAGTGCAGACAGCAGGTGTCTCCGCACACGGCTCAGCACCGGAACGCGGGGTAAATGCCATTTTCAAAATGGCCAAAATTCTTGAAGAGATAGAAGCGCTGCATCCGCGTCTCAAAGATGATGCTTTCCTTGGAAAAGGCAGCGTCACCGTGTCCGATATTCAGTCCGGCTCGCCGTCTTTGTGTGCAGTTGCAGATTCATGCACCATTCACCTCGACCGTCGCCTGACCGCAGGCGAGACCATCGAGTCTGCACTAAATGAAATTCGTTCACTGCCGGCGTTCAAACAAGCGGGTGGTAAAGCCTGGGTGCCGGACTACAAAGCCAAAGCTCATACCGGCCTGGAATACAGCATGCAGTCCTATTTTCCGACCTGGGTTCTCGATGAGAATCACCCTGCCCTGCAAACAGCCGTCCAGAGTTATAAGAATATTTTTACGCAGGCGCCAAAGGTGGATAAATGGACATTTTCAACCAATGGTGTGACCATCATGGGCAAGCACGGCATTCCAACCCTCGGTTTCGGTCCGGGCAATGAAGTCCAGGCGCACGCACCGAATGAGCGTATTCCCATCGAGCATTTGCACAAAGCCGTGGCGTTTTATACTGAGTTTGTGCGGAATTATTAAAGGGCGAAATTGTCGAATTGTGGTGTTCGCGATCCTGACACCACAATTCACAGAGAAGCCAAACCTGCATCAATGCTTGCAATTTTTACCTCTCATTTGTACATTTGTCAATAATCAAACACAGCATAAGTTCCCATGAAAATATCACTCCTAACACTACAAAGGAGCATTGATGAACACTTCACTCAAAGGCAAAGACTACATTTCCACCCAGGACTGGAGCAATGATGAAATCGAAATCGCACTCGAAACTTCGGCTGACTTAAAAGAAAAATTCAAGAACGACATCCCGCACCGCTACCTGGCTGACAAAACAATCTTTCTATTCTTTTTTGACAAATCAACGCGCACGCGTAATTCATTTGAAGCGGGCATCACGCAGCTAGGCGGACACGCACATTTTATTGAAGCGTCAACTTCGCAGGTGGCGCATGGTGAAAGTCCAAAAGACACGGGCATCATCTTATCATCCTATGGCCATGGCATCGCCATTCGTCACGATCTGCTGCCGGGCGAAGGAAACAGCTACATGCGCGAAGTTGCGCAACATGCAGACAAACCCGTGCTCAACATGCAGTGCGACATCGATCACCCGTGTCAAACTCTGGCAGATTTAATGACCATCCGCGAGACGTTTGGCAACGATTTGCGTGGTCGCAAAATAGCCGTTTCCTGGGCATACGCTCCCTCTTACGCCAAACCCATGTCAGTACCGCAAGGGTTAATCATGCTCATGACCCGTTTCGGTATGAATGTCACACTGGCGCATCCGCCTGAGTACAAGCTAATGGATGAACCCATGCAGTTTGCCAAAGAGAACGCAGAAAAGTCCGGGGCCAAATTCGAGGTAGTGAGCACAATGGAAGAAGCATTCGAGGGCGCGGATATTGTCTATCCAAAAAGCTGGGGCATCGAATCGCTTTTTCACAAGCCTGAAGAAGCGCTGAAAATTTCGAAAAAATACAACCACTGGATTTGTGACGAGAAATTAATGCAGCAAGCAAAAAGAGATTCCATTTACATGCACTGCCTGCCGGCTGACCGTGGGCATGAAGTGACTGACGCTGTAATCGATGGACCGCACTCGGTGGTTTACCAGGAAGCTGAAAATCGGCTGCACACGGCCAAGGCACTCATGGCATTAACGATGTAACGGTTTGACCTATTATCTATAAAAAATTGCTATCTCAACACTAATTTAAGTAAAATCTCTCGCAGAGCCGCAAAGCTCGCAGAGAAAATTAAAAATCAAAATACTGTAGAATTATATTTTTTAGCCAAAGATTGACACGGATAAAATACGGGTTTCTTTGGCTGTTTGTGCTCAAAAAATCCGCGTATATCCATGATAAGCCGTGGCTAAATTATTTTTTTATCTTTTTTAAGCACGGACAACAAACTCAAATGGCAAAGCTGCTCGAAATGGTTTGTTATGAATTTCTCGGCAACAAACAAATAATTCAAGCCAGACAATCTCTGCGATCTTTGCGCCTTTGCGAGAAAATAAACATTATTCAAATTTCGAGTTTCCGGCTTAGCCGGGTTAGGGTCTCATATGCATAATCGTCCATTTGCGCTGAGCATCGTCAACGGTGACATCCAAACGACCGAAGGTAAAAAGCGGTTGGACATCGGCATTGTTGACGGGAAGATCACTGAAATAGGATCAGCGCTTTCCCAAAAGGCCGTACGAACCATCGATGCTTCAGGCAAGCTCATTTTTCCCGGCTTTATCGATGCACACACGCACATGGGCATCCCCATTCTCAGCACGCAGTCCGTCGATGATTTCGAATCAGGCTCTATTGCTGCGGCACACGGTGGCGTCACCACAATTATTGATTTTACCGCGCAGCAACCGGGACAGACATTGCAGGCATCTGTGCAAGAGCGCATGGCCAAAGCCGAAGGAAAGTCACATGTTGATTTCGGTTTGCATGTCAACGTCACAGACCAGCCGGAGCAACGGTTGCATGAAATTTCAGAACTTACCCGACAAGGATTTTGCGCCTACAAGGTTTTTTCGACCTACCGTCAGGCAGGCATGATGATTACCTGGCCGGAATTTCGATTGGTTTTGCAGACCGTGCACAAACATGGCGGTTTGCTATGCCTGCATGCCGAAGACAACGCACAAATTGAATCGCAAACAAATGAACATATCAAAGCCGGGCACCTGGAGCCCATTTATCACCCGCGTAGCCGGACGCCGGAAGCCGAGGCCGAAGCCATTACCCGGGCAGCAGAGATTGCAGGAGAATTGGAGGCCAGGCTCTATATTGTCCACTTGAGCAGTAAAGCCGGACTGGAGGCCGGATTAATAGCACGGGAGCAAGGTGTGGAGCTCATACTGGAAACATGCCCGCAGTATCTGCTCCTTTCGGAGGAAAGGTACCTGCAGGAAAATGGTCATTACTGCATTACCACACCGCCTTTGCGCACCAAGGATGACCAGGAAGCACTTTGGCAAGCACTGGCCGATGGCAAGATAGACGTTGTGGCCACGGATCATTGTCCGTTCACAATGGCCCAAAAAGAAAGTGGTCGCAAGGCATTTCATCTCACACCGAATGGAATACCAGGTGTTGAAACGCTATTTCCGCTGCTCTACACCTACGGCGTTGCAAAAGGCCGACTCTCGCTGAAGCGGCTGCTGCAGGTACTCGCATTAAACCCAGCCAAACTCTTTGGCTTTTCAGACACCAAAGGAGAAACCAAAGTAGGGGCCGATGCAGATCTTATAATTTTCGATCCGAAGCCGGAACGAAGTCTGCGCGCAACTGACTTACACGGCAATGCCGACTGGTCGCCCTACGAAGGTTTCAAACTAATTGGAAACATAGACTTCAGCATTTTGCGCGGACAAATTCTGGTGGAAAAAGGACAGTTTGTTGGTTCAGACGTGTTCGGCCGCCTGCTTTGAAAAAGAAAAAAACAACTCAGTGGCCCTCCCCGGCTGGGCCCCATTATCATCTAAAAAATCTCTAACAGCTTAAAACGGAAACAGCAAAATGCAAGAAGTCGAGTTGCTCATATTTGATTTAGACGGAACGCTCGTGGACACACGGCAGGATATTGCCAACTCTGTCAACCACGTCTTAAGTCAATTCGGCCTGCCGCCAAAATCGATGCAGGATGTGATCAAAAATGTTGGAGATGGTGTTCACAAGCTCCTGGCGCGATCGCTGGCCAGTGAATTAATGGATGAGACAGAGAAAGCCGTAAGCCTGTTCAAGGCACATTATGGCAATCACCTGCTTGATTTTTCCCGTTGCTACCCCGGTGTGGAAGAAGTCCTTTCGCATTTTGAAAACAAGAAACTTGCTATCATTTCGAATAAACCTGAAGCGCTTACCCTGGAAGTTGCGCAAGGTCTAAAACTTGCAAGCAGGTTCTCCCACATTCTTGGCGGTGACTCTCTACCGACACTCAAACCCAGTCCGGAACCACTCAACCACGTCATGCTCGCCACCGGGACAGCGCCGGGAAAAACCATCATGATCGGCGATAGCCCTTCAGACATTCTTGCCGGCAGAAAAGCCGGCACACTGACCTGCGCCGTAACTTACGGTTTCCGGACCAACAAACAACTGGCTCCAACGGAACCAGACTACATTATCAGCGCCATCTCCGAGTTACGGCAAATTGTGATCTAAGCGAAAAAACCACCGCTTTCCCTTGTAAAAACAGCACCCCCACCGGGAAGATTGCTCCTTGCATTTCCCTTGAATCTTATGTAATTTTGCGGTATCTTTTGTACTCACTCTTAGAGTCAGGACAGTGAACGCAGACATAAAAAAAAGAAATTCTGAGTTGATAAAAAAAGCCATTGTAGGCGATGAGGATGCATACAAGCAACTTCTCGATAACTATCGAGGCGCCATCTTCAATCTGCTTTTCAAAATGGTTCGGAACAGAGAGGAAACAGAGGATCTCGTTCAGGAAGCTTTTATGAAGGCGTTCAAAGCGCTCCCTTCATTCAACGAAGAATACGCTTTTTCAACGTGGTTATACAAAATCGCCATCAACAACTGCATTGACCACATGCGAAAAAAGCGACTCAAAACCTACTCAATAAACAAGCCGGTAAAATCCAAAGACGGTGAGATGGAACGAGAATTGCCGGATTCATCAATGCGACCGGACAGACACCTTCTTGCCGACGAGCGGGCCACCCTCATTGAAACTGCAATCGATGAACTGCCAGAGAACTACAAGGTCGCCATCATAATGCGGCATTCTCAGGAAAAATCATACGAGGAAATAGCAGAGACTCTAGACATCCCACTTGGCACGGTGAAAGCCAGAATCTTCAGGGCGCGGGAAATGTTGAAAAAGAGTTTAAAGGATAAGCTCAGGCCACACTAACCAGAACCCCGGGGTCAAATGCCGGACACGCTCACGCCCTTTTCTGCAACACCAAGGCCGCCCATTCCTCTCGATGCGCCTCCTGCTTAATTGCAAAAACACCGTGCGTAGCCAGACTTTGTTTTAGCGCAAGCAACTCTTCAATCAAAATTCCTGACAATATGAGGCGTGCCGAATCTGCCATAAATCCGGAGAATTGATCGAGATAGCAAAGAATTACATTTTTGGTGAGATTTGCGAGAACCAAATCATAAGCCCGTTCAGGCAAAGTAACTTGGTCCGGCTCAGCAACCAGCAATGTAATCCCATGTTCAGCGCCCAGGTTTTGGCAAACATTTTCTTCCGCCGCTTCAATGGCCACCGGGTCATTATCAAAAGCCGCGACAGACTCCGCGCCAAGCATTCGGGCCGCAATGGCCAGAATGCCGGTTCCCGTGCCCACATCCAAAACAGATTTTCCTGCAACTGTAACTTTTTCGATGCACTGTAACATCAGCGCCGTTGTCGCGTGGCTGCCAGTACCAAACGCCTGCTTCGGATCTATTTCGAGCACAAACTCCGTGCGCGGCCTGGCAAGCGGCTCCCAGGTCGGCTTTACGGTAAAACGTTGAGAAATGACCGTCGGTTTAAAGTGTTTTTTCCATTCGGCGTTCCAGTCCTGATCCGGAATTTCTTTACTAATAGGGGCATTTGTGACAAGCAACGCCATTTGCTCAAGATCAGCGAGAAATCGCTGCAGTTGGAACTCTGTCTTTTTTCTATCCAGCGATGCCGCAAAATATGCGACAATCTCATTTCCATTTTCTTCACACCCGGCGCAACCAAGCTCGAACAAAAAATTTGTTACCGCACCCATTGTTTCACTGTTTGCATTTAACCTGATTTCAAACCACCCTGGCATCAATAATTCCTCAAAGAAAAGTCAAATATTTTTGTCGGACTGGTTAAAGAGCTTTAGAACCAGTCGCTTGTACACTTCAACGCCCGTGATTTGTTCCTGCTTGAGAATCCATTCTCCATCCAGCCAATTATCACCGTTCAAATCACGATGTGCTTGTAAAATGGAACCCGGGCCAAGCAGGAAAGTGCGTGTATTCGGCCAACCAAAGTAAGCGATGTCGGTGTTGTAGGCCGCTGCCCTGGTGTCAAAACCAGCCAAAGTTGCCAGGCTTGTGACGGGATCGTTGGCAGCCGGATCCCACAAAAGTTCACAATGCTCCTCCGGCGTAGAGGATACCGGAAGTTCAGCATTTGCTGCGGCAAATGTTGCCAGAACCTTCCGCTTGACCTCTTCGTAACCTTCCGCGCAGCGAAACATCAATTTTGCCCGCGCCAGGCCCGGCACCTGATTGTCGGCGCTTCCCCCTTCCAGAATGATTACATTGACCGTTGTACCTGCCTGGGAGTCGTTTGCTATCCACGGTGCATCCAGAAGACGGCTAATGAAAAAAATTAATTTTTCAACGGCTGAATCAAATTTCTCCGGATAGCCCGAGTGCCCGGCCTTGCCGGTCACAACAAGCTCTGCCTTCAAGCGACCTTTTTGCGAGGTCATGAGTTTATTTTCTGTAGGCTCGCCAACGATGAGAATTTCCGGCGGCTTGATTTCCGGGTTCCTTGCAGCGCTCAGTGCGCCATCATGGGTGGTTTCTTCACCAACAACCAGCAGAATTCCAAGACCGGCAACACCCTGCGCATACAAATCGTGCATTGCTTCAAGCTGAGCAGCCAGAACACCATGGGTGTCACAGGCGCCTCTGCCATAAATTCTCTCTTCATCTTCGTGTGGACCGTACTGCTCCGGGACTGTATCAACATGGGTGTTGAATAAAATTTTCGGCGATGCAGCTTCAAATCGGGCAAGAATGTTCCGGCGACCGTTTCCCACTTCGAACGTTTCGACCTGCATGCCCCGTCGACGAAGCTCGTCTACAAGGAACAGGGTGAGCGCCTTTTCATTTCCAGTTACGGAGTCAATGGCAATCAACTCTCTGGTCAAATACTGCATCCGTTCACGTTGCACTAAAACTTCTCACTAATTCCGCCCCAATGGACGGGTTCTGCCTGAATTATACTTGAAAAAATTTAACGCAGAGAAAGCTGAGTTCTTTGCGTCACTGGTAGCTCGTCGAGGCGGTACATCTGTGCTAAGTTTTATTTTTAAAGTCATTAAGTGATTAATCCACAATGTATTATCAGGCGATGCTCCGTTTTGCATTTTTTTTGAAAAACCCCGGCTAAACTCTAATTCAAAACTCCCCTTATGTTTTTGAATTATCACAAAAAAAACCGTAACAAAAAATCGACCGTGTCGTGGTTTTATTTTTTTACCGGGACTTTGAGCCTATCGTGCCTGCGCTCTAATCCGGCTTCTCCACTTTAGGAATCAGGCTCCTGTTCGCCAAAATACATTGGCGCCAACCAGATCCCTTTCCTATTCATAAACTTTTCGTTGGCTCTAAAAAAAGATCTGATACGTTGGGAATTCACACAATAAACCGTACCATAGTTTACAACCATTTCCCTTTTGACCGCCATCTTTTCCAGATCGCTTTGCCTAAGCGCATAACCAACAGGTAATGAGCCATCCGGTGCGATGTACTCAAAAGAACTGCTCGGCACGCTCTTGACTATTCCTGCTAAAATAAGTTCCTGCCGATTCTTCGAAAAGGCAAAAACAGGGCTGCCTGAAAACCCAAACCGTACCACCGCATCAACTGAAAATGTGCCACGATAAGGAGACTGGCTAACCCAGCCGCCTGTCATTTGCTTAATTTCTTTGGGATAGCCAAAGAGAAACACCCAGTCTCCCCAGCTCAAATCCAGGTCATAATCCATTTGATTATTATAAGTATAACCAAGTGAACGCTCTGCCTTTACAGTGATAAGTGCAATATCATCAATCGGATTTTTTGCCAGCAATTCCGCCGCGACCCGCCAATTGCCGGGGCCGCGCACGGTCAGTTGATTTTTCCTGACAATTCGTCGCTGAAATACCATGTCAGTCGGTTTACCATTTTTATCGAGATAAAAGGTGTCCACCGTGTCCCTAACCGACACGAGATGGCTGCTGGTTAAAATAACATAACGGTCAATACCCGGATTTTTATTAACAATGATACCACCGCCCGAAAAAGCGATTTCTTCATTGTGCCGAAGAATACCGTCACTGCTGCGTGTGACGCTCAGCCTGTAACCGACCGGACTTGCTGCATCCGGAATTAGCCGGTCATCGTTCAACTCATAGTCAAAACGTTGGATTTCATATTCAATATTGGCAACGACACCGATAATCGACTTTTCTATTTTCCGGATTTGCTTCTTAACGTGGTCGGAGAGCAGGGAATGCCCAGGCCGCATTTGAGAAAAGGAGGTTTGCCTGGAACAACTAGACAAAAGCAGAAGAATGAGCCCAAAACACAGAGTGCATTTGCGCGTTAGCATGAGACTGTACTCCATTTTTATGATGCAGAAAATCGGCAAGAAAGCAGGTATTCAAAATAGTATTTGAATCAAAAAATATTCCGGCACCATTAGACTCCGGCGCAAATAATAGAACGCCATCACTTTTTGAAATATGTCATGCCCATGGCTTCGCGCATAAGTCCAACGGTCTCCCGGCCTTCCCGGGTCACAACCTCGGTGCCATGCTGGATAATATCATCGATCAAGCCGGGTTTGGCGGTATATTCAGCTCTTCTTGCACGAACAGGCTCAAGGAAATTGTTGATGGCAGTAATCAGTTTCTTTTTCACCTCAACATCCCCAACCGTGCCCTTCAGGTAACGCGCTTTTAGGTCATCCACTTCATCGACATCAGGGTTAAATGCGTCATGGTAGGTAAAAACCGGATTGCCTTTTACATTACCTGGATCGGTCGCACGAAGACGAGTCGGGTCCGTGTACATTTTCATCACTTTCTTTCGCACCGTTTCTTCATCGTCTGAAAGAAAAATGGCATTGTTCAAACTCTTGCTCATCTTAGCCTTACCGTATGTGCCAACCAGCGTTGCGACGTCACCAATGAGGCCTTCTGCCTCCGGGAAAACAGGCCCGTAAAGTTGATTAAATCGCCTGGCGATTTCTCGGCATACTTCGATGTGTGACTCCTGATCTTTGCCAACAGGAACGAGGTCGGCGCGAACAAGGAGAATATCAGCCGCCTGCAATACAGGATAGATTAGCAGGCCGGCAGATGGATTTTCTATATGCAAATCATGCATAACCTCTTTGAGTGTTGGTACACGCTGCAACCTGGGCACAGTCACCAGCATAGAAAACAGCAAAAAAATCTCAGCGACTTCAGGCACGAGAGACTGCACATAAATCGTTGTCTTTTCGGGATTGATTCCTACGCTAAGATAGTCAAAAACCAACTCCCGGGCATTTCTGGCAACATCCAAAATGTGATCTTTTCCACTTCTGGTTGTAAGCATGTGGTAGTCGGCAACGAGTAAAAACACGTCATACTCTTCTTGCAATCTAACCCGGTTGGCGAGGGTGCCAACGTAGTGTCCGAGATGTAATTTTCCGGTTGGACGATCTCCGGTCAAAATGCGCTTGCGCTTAGCTGTACTGTCAGACATTTATTCTACAGACTCCTTAATTGAATTCAAAAAAGTAGAGGAACGAACCTATCTTTGTTAGCACCTGACTAAAACATGCGATTGTGCTCGATCTGAAATTTCGAGTTTAGAGGCTCCGGCTCGTCCGGTTAAGGTGGGGTTTAATTTCTACAGTAGTGTTCGGGCTCACTGTTGCGAAATGTACTCCAAAGAAAACCTGTATCGAACGCAAAGTGAACTGATTATTGGTTTACCTTTGCCCTTTCACGATCACGTCTTTTAGGGCGCTCCGCCTCTACCTGAACAGGCTCTCTCTCCCAAAGTTCATCAATCACACCTCTGAATGTCCACTCGGGAGAAATGACATATGCATCTTCAAAGGCAACCATTTCGATGGTTTCCCAGGGACAGTACTTCACGCAAAGCGTGCAGCCAATGCAGCGCGGCAGATCAACCTGAACCAATTTGTGAACCGTTGGATTATCCGGATCCGGGCCCGGCACAATTTCAATGCAATCCACCGGACAAAAATCTATGCAAACCATACACCCGGTGCACCCTCCCTGATTAATCACAGCCAACTGCTTTGGACGACGACTAACCCGCAAATCTGCAGCCTTCAAGTACTTTGGTTCTGGGTATGGCATAGAAAATGGCCTCCGGTCAATAATCCAATTTGACAACCAAGAAATATAATAAACTACATTAACAAAGGCAACCAAAACGTCTGGACCGCAAACCAGTGTGTTCAGTCTTTCAGTCTGCTTTGCACCATAATGCAGGCATTTGCCAGGTAATTGAATCTATTTTCTTGTAAAAAAGTTAAAACATCCGGTTCCTCAGCGCCGGGTTGCACCCAGACATTCATCATGCCAAGTCTGAGGCACGCCTGCAAAACGGTCAGCGTCACTTTTGGCGGCACAACAATATTCACAATTGTTGGTGGTTCAGGAATATCGGCAAGAGTCGGATAGGTCAAATCCCCATCTACTGTCGAACGCTTGGGGTTGACCGGAAAAACAGTAAATCCCTTGCACTTCAAATCCCTATAAATAACGCCGCCGTATTTTCCCGGATCGTCCGTAGCGCCAACAACGGCAACGGTCGTATCTGGCATGTCGAGCAATGCTGCAATGTCGGTCATTCCTTGCTGCCTCCAATTTCCCATTTGGCATCCCAATCCGAAACTTCATAACGGTCGGTCATCGGAAAATCGGGAGGCCGGTTATTTTCAAGCCGCTTATCAAACTGAATATGCGTTGCGTAGCGCGGTTCGGTTGCCGACAACGAGCCAGCGGTCAAACTTCCATAAATTCTCAGGGTAGCCTCACCATTCCCGTACAAATTCTTAATAAGGAAACGGCCTCGCGCAAAGACAGATGCATAAATTCTCAGATCACCGGGCCCGGTCACCGAAGGATGTGCTATTTCAATATTTTTGTCACAGACGATACCCAGATAGTCTTCGGCAATATTAGAGATGTCCGGGTGCCGGGCATAAGTCAAGTCGCCATCAATGATGATTTTTTGGGGAGAATAGACCAGCACGCTTCCCTTTACAATACCGCGGATGTGCAACCTCTTCTTTTTATCGCCGACAATGTAAAATGCCTCTTTGGGTAAAGCGACTCTGCCGGAAGCCTGTTCTCCGCCAATACTTTCCCATGAAAAAGTGCCGTCAGCATGAAATACGATTCTTGTGTCGCCTTCGCACACATGCACAAAAGCGTCATCGACAGTGATTTCAGACGATGTGGCCGGCAAGAGTGCTCGAGGAAGTTTTATTGCCTTTACGCCGGTCTCAAGGCCACCTAGAAAGACTGACTTGGTATCAAAAAACGGACGCGATTCATTGGTATTTACATCATAAGATGCTGTGGTCACTTTCCCATGAAATTTGGGTTTGACGCCTCGATTGCTTATGATATTAATCTTTGAATTTGCATGAAACCGGCCAATTAACTCATCGTCATGCACAGCAACCCAAGGGTTCCACTGGTCCACAAACTGGGCAAAATTAGAAAACGACAACCGCTTCATTCGCATTTTTGTTTTCATCATAGCGCCATCGTCTTCAGTCTCAACTGTTACCTCCACACGCTCGATGTCTGTATTTGACTGTGCGGGATAATGCCGAAATCTCGCAGTGTACAGGCGACCCTTATGTTTCCATGTCAGCGTTGAGTCGGACGACGCCATTTTATAATAATCTTCAGTCCATTTGCGAGCCTTTTTTTTCAGCATTTTCCGTGCCTGATTGCTCATCTCCATCTTGACGGATGGTGCCGGCCGTCTGCTGTCAGAACCACGGGGTCTGACAAAACGCTGCAGATGGCGTGTGCTGACAACAGGCTCCACGACCGGACCAGCAGCCATCACTCTGTTTTCATTTTTATCATAAGACCTGGATAATGATGCTTCCTGAATTGCATCAGAATTATCGGCAACACCGGGAAACAGCGTATTGGCTACTTCATTTTTATCAATTCGCTGAACATCGGCCTGGCTGGTGGCTGCTTGAGCATTATTAAAATTCACCTCTGACGGCTTGGCGGCACCTTCTTGCTTTACGTTTGCCTGATCAGAAGCACTAACGTTTCGGGATGACTGAGAAGATATTTTATGAATTGGCACGTCATCAACGGCTGCCAGGTTTGAGCTGCCGGCCGCCGACGGCCTATAAATAAAATCAAAAACGATGGGGCGTTCATGCTCGATATGGGAGTCAAGCAAAGCAACCAGCCTGCCCAATGCAAAAAATAAAAACAGGTGCAAGACAAGCGACAAACCGACTGCGACTCTAAATTTGAAAGGCTGGATGAGCAATCCACTTATTTTCTCAAGAAGAAATCGAAATTCAACTTTCATAACGAAATGTCTGGTTGAGAAGAACAATGATTATTGCAATTCATTCTTTCAATGCATCGGACGGCAAATATTATTTCTGAACTACAATGACTAACGCGACAAATTACCTCAAGCAAACAGGCAAGAACTTTATAAAGATGATATCACGTTGAGGCAGTCTAAGGCGGTATAAACAAAGATAACAAGCTACATACAAAAATGCAAGAAGATTGAAGCCGAAAAAAACTAGCCTACCCGACTAAAAAACAATGGATAAGTCACAATCACAGAGCCTGAGTCAATAGCGTCGTATTTCCAGCGGCGAACAAAATTCAGTACCTCCCGCTCGAATTCACCATGGTTCATCGAAGAACTCGCCAGGCGAACACTTATGACTGAACCATTGGCGCCAATCTCCACTTCAACCACCATTTTTCCGCGTAACTCGGGATTGTGTTTCAAATATTTATTATAAATGTAAGTCAGGCGGCCGGTATGGCGTTGCAGCACTTTGCGCACAGAATCTTCCGAGCGCTGACCAAGCGCATTTTCGTTTCCGGTCAATCCGCCGATTTGGTCAACTTGAATTTGACCTTTCCGGCCGAGGGAAACAGTTTCCACATCACCGACATCAGCAAGAATATCATCGACACCACCACCGAGGGCGCTTTCTGCTATAAGATTATCAAAATCGCTTTCACGAGTTTTGCTGCCCTGGCCGAGACTCAGATCCGAGCCGGCCATCACAGCATCAAGCTCATCCACCAGACCTTTGTCCAGAAGAAAATCAGCGAGATCGTTAGATTGACTAGAGCTACCTGTTCCGGTCAGCAAACCAAGCAGCCCCTGACTTTCAGGGCGGACTTCACGGTCGCTTTTCTCAGCACGGTCGCTTTTCTCAGCACGGTTGCTTTCGGCCTCCTCACTGCCCTCAGTGTCTTCAGCACCACCTGCCGAAGGAGATTTGCGTGCAGCCGCAAGATCCGATTCCGCCTTTTTCACAATGAGTTTTGCCAGGCGTGGCGGTATCGCCCGGCGTGTACTGACGTTTCTCGAAGCGGTTAACGGCAAGTCGCTCATATATTTCAGCGAGGCAACGCTCACAGCCAGGCAAATCAGGAGAATTAGTTTGAAGGGGATATCCCGGCCAAGCCCGTGATAGGTCGCATACCACCAGGAAAACCCCTCGAACCTGGGTTGCGGTGCTGCCACTGCTTCGGGCTTCGCCTCAGTGCAACGAAACGTAATTTTTGCATCCCCAATCGTCAAAACGCCTTCGCGCCCAATTGTCAGGGGATAAATAAAACCGCTCTTTTTTCGCGGCAACAGCCCATGTGCGAGCATGTCCTGAAAATTCAGGCATGACGCGCCTGCAAGAACTTCACCCTGCAACAAATCGTTGACATTAACCTGGAAGTGGTTGTTCTTACCGGTAAACAGGGTGTATTTCTTGGGGAAATTGTCGCCGTAAACAGTGAGGTCATTGGCCGGACTTTGACCGATGGAGAAACGATCGTTCTTACCCAGCCGTCGGTGGGTTACGATGCCTCCCTGCTCAATTTTTAATAGAAGTTGTTTCCGTTTTTTGGCCATTGGCGTCAACTCTCTGTTTGGTTGACGGCAAGAAGCATATTATTGAAGCCTTCCTGGCCACAGGTGAACATAATTTTCTTCAGCAGAGCAAACGGAATTTCCCGATCACCCTGGATGGTGATTTCACCTTTAAACCCCATGCGTGTGTCGAGTTCACCGAGGCCGGAAGCAAACAAGCGAATATCTGCAAGATGCGCTTGCAGCGGTAAGATCAGATTCTGCTTCTGGACGAGAATATCCGCAACCTTTTCTACGGGCCTACCATCCAGAATGAGCCACTCGTTGGTAACCACAAGAATCGGGCTGGCCTTTGGCGGCTTTTGTGCAGTTGATTCGGGCAGACGCAAATCCTTGGCAACGCTGATAATTTCCCCTTCAGCCGAAAAGCTCTGCAGGAGGAAAACCAATAATATTGTAAACATATCGATCATGGAAGTAAGCCGCAAAGTAAAGCTGCTGATCGACTTGTTTCTTCGAGGTTTTATGGTAAACAGCTTTTCATCGCTGTCATCGTCTTCAAAATTGAAATACATATTTATCCGGAAATAGAAATATTGGGAAAACCGCCTTCACGGCAATAATCCATGACCTGAATAATCGTTTTATACTTAATCGATGCCTCAGGCGCGATAATGATGTCCTCAGTAAACTGATGTTTCTGTTTAACGGCGCCCAGCCTTTGAACCAGAGTGCGAAAATCAAACGTATCATTTTGCATGGCAATCAAGGGAAACTTCAAGCCTTTGCTTTTCAACTCAAACCCTTTATTTGTAATGGCCAAAATCGTCACAACGGCATTTTTATTTTGTTCCTGTGCAGCCGCGCTCTCTGTGCTTGGCAGCGAAAACTCAAGGATAGAAATTTTCACAAAAACCGCCGTCAACAAAAGAAACGGCACCAGAATTAAAAAAATGTTCATCACCGGCGTGATGTTCAACTCTTCGGCAACTATCCTTTTTTCCCGCCCGATTGCATTTCTGAGGTTCATCTCTTACGCCCTCGGCTTCACCAGCTTGTGATAGATATGCGCCACATTTTCATTAATCTGGTCAACAATAACATTGGTTTTCGACTGAATGTAAGAATGAAAAACCATGCACGGAATAGCCACCATTAAACCGAAAGCCGTGGTGTTCATGGCCACGGAAATACCAGCGGAAAGCAAGGCCGCCTTTTGCGATGAATCTGCTGAAGCCACGGATTCGAAAGACTGAATGAGCCCGACAATGGTGCCGAGCAGTCCAAGCAAAGTCGCAACATTGGCGATCATTGAAAGATAGTGTGTGCGTCTTTCGAGTTTGGGAATTTCAGACATGGCTGATAACTCAAACGCACCCTGAATTTCCTTCGGACTTTTGCCCAATTCTTTCAGTCCGGCGCAGGTAATGACCGGTAAGGCGGCGTTGGACTGGCGGCAAAGCTCAATGGCATTTGTGACACTGCCCGCTTGCACCAGCTCCACAACCCGATTGACAAACCGTGTGGCATCAATGCGGTTGCGCACCAGAATAAAGAGCAGCCGCTCCACAATAATCGTAATCCCGAGTACAAGTGTGCCCAGAATCACGTACATGAAAGCACCCCCGTTTTTAAAAGCCAAATAAATATATTCCAAAACAAAACCTCCTTTATAACCTGGCGCGGCAGATCCTGCTCAAAACCAGGGACTTAATAACCGCAAACTAAAAGTGAAAACTTAAAATAGTAAAATCTAAAATTTTGCTGCATCCCGCTTAATTCAAACGCAAACCCGTCAATGGCGCATGCCGGTGCGGCAAGACTATTTCGGCTTGTTAATGCCTGTCAGGGAAGGCTTGCGAATAATTTTTCGGATATTCTCCACATCTACCGGACGGAAAATTTCTCTAAAAAATGACCGGTCAATTCGAATGTCATCCACAGACGGATCTTTTCCTTGAACAATAAAAGCAGTCTGCGGCTTATCTATACGTCCGAGAATCTCGATCTTGTCAAGAAAGAGCTTCATATCTTTCTTGCGTTTTTTTGTATCAAGCTTTTTCCCTTGACGAGCCGAATCCTGCTTCGCAACAACGGTTGTTTCGCCTGACCAAACGTAATTTGCCAAGCAGCAGAAAAAAACTGTTAGAAACAAAACCGTCCTATAATTCTTCTTCATAAGAAAATAACCAATTGCCTGAATTAAAATGTAAAAGCAAACGCCAAAACAAAATATCACCCGGAAACGCGAACAGATCACAGGGAAAAGAATCCCGGTATTTCCCGGCCTTTGCTCGCAGGTTCCGTTTTGTTAGCAGCCATCACCAATAACAGCAGAAAGCCTGCCTAAGAATCCGGCTCTTTTACGGCATTGAGTTGAGAAAGATTAAGTTCCATACTCAGTACTTCCAGACGCTTCAAGCTTTCAGAGATCCACTCATTCTCAATACTGTTATCCTCGGCATTTTTGATGTTGGCAGCGTAAGTCTCCAGCGCTTTTTGCTTAAATGGCAATACCTGTTCCCGGAGTTTCTGGTTATACTTTACCAAATCACCGGCTTTCAATTTTTCAGGCCGGGGAGATTCGTACAAAGCATCTGCAAAAGATTCAAACGCCTGTCCTATTTTGTACGAAGAGGCCGTTGTCCACTCTGCCACCTTGAATTTGGCAGCAGCCGTGTACGCTTTCACAACCTGCTGAAACATGGTGCGCTTGCGTTTAAGTTTGCGCCTCAATGGTCGCGTTAATTGAATTCCCTTAAATGTTTTAAAGGTTATTTCAGCTATCAGAAACTGGGCATTGGCCGGGATAAATTCTTCAACCGGAATACCTGTTTTTGAAAATCGCTGGAATGCCTTCAAAACAAAGCGTAGATCTTTTAACGCGGTCTGACTCTCGCCTTGATTGAAGGCAATTTCCGCTTTGCGAAAGGCCGCTTCCATGTATCGATCCGGATCCTGAATGTAAGCGTCAACATATTCCTGATAATATTCACGAGCCAAATCGAAACGCTCAATATTTTCGTAACACTTAGCTGCAAAAAAAAGACTTTTCGGCGCATAATCCGAAAAACGGTCCAGGCGATAAAGCTTTAAATAGTTGGCGGCTGCCCGTTCCCACTGCTGCAAATCCTCAGCAAGAAAGCCGGCCATAAACAAGGCGCGATCAAGCGATTTTGACTGGGGAAATTTCTCAGTTACCCGCTCGTAAAGTTCAACTGCCCGGGCTTTATCACCAGCAGTTTCAAACTGTTTTGCGGCTTCAAAAAGTGCACGCTCGGCAATAGCTGAATCCGGGGCAGTGCCGGCGACACGTTCAAATTCTTCAGCAGCCAGAAGACTGTCACCCCCGGAAACAAAGGTTTCCGCTCTCCGGAATTGTGCCAGGGCGATCATCTTGTTGGCAGGCTTGACAAACCGCAAAGAGTCCGGGAACAGCTCCTTTGTCTTGACAAACCAGGTCTGTGCATCCTCAAAATGGTCCTGCCGGAATTCACACTGAGCCATCATGTAGTGCGCCTGCGCTAAATATGAGTTGTTCTCAGCCCTGGCCAGAGCCTCCTGATACACTTGCTTTGCCAATCCGAATTGCTCTAACTCAAAAAGTAGTTGGGCCAAATTCATCATGACTTCATTGGCTTTTGGGCTCTCCGGGTGAAACACAAAAAAGTCATTACCGGCCTGCATCAACTGCGCCTGGCTGCCGTTCAACGCTTTGAGTATTTCCACGCCGGTTTCACTTTTACCAAGAAAGTTGAAGAGGAAAAAATCCGTGGAGTCAGAGGAAGTGTCTGCCTGCAGCAGATGGTTGTAAGCGAGGACGCGGTTATATGCCGCTGTTTCAGAAAATTCAGACTCTGGATAATTCAAGTGTAATTCGTAGTAGGCGTTTGCTGCATTTTGAAATTCACCTTGTTCGTAATAACATTCGCTAAGGTAAAACTGCACCCTGTATGCCCGCTCATAAGCAGAGAATTTGGCCATGTAAGATTGATAATAATTGACCGCATCATCATACGCAAAATTGTCTTTACCTGCCTGAGCCCGTGCTTGTGCTTCAGTGCCGAGTTGGTAGAGGAAGCCCTCGGCAAGCAACAAAATTTCTTCACGCTCAGGCACCGCTCCGATTAACTGAATCCAGTCTGAGCCGGGGCCATAATCATCAACTAGTTTTTCACGCTCGATATCCGCTTGCTTTTTCTCGCCGGCCCTATCGAAATTTTCAACAATTTGCTTTTGATAAAACGCAGCCGCTGCCTTGCCCGGGTAAAACTCGATGAGAATTTTCAACGTCGCAATGGCATCGGCGAAAAAACCACGCTCCTGATACAGATGCGCAAGATGTTCGAGAACATCTTCAGCGTAATCCTTGTCCTTTTTACCCAACAAAAAAGTGCGTGCTTTCTCCGGCCCACCAAATTCAGAAAAACAACTGGCAACATATTCAATTGCCTCACGGTGCAAGTCCGCCTTCGAAGTCTCAAACTTTTCGGTATCGACTTCATTGAGTAGATTGATATCTTCAACGAGATAAATGAAGGTGCTGATAGCCTTATTGTAATTCTCAACATTATAATAGGACCATCCCAACTTATACAGGGCCATATCAAAAAAAGGACTGTCCCAACTTTCAAGCAGTCGACTGTAATAGTCTATTGTGGTTGGATAGTCCTGTTTGTCAAAAAAGTATTCCCCCAACCGGAAGTACGACTCTTCCAGCAATTGGCTGTCATTGGTTTCCTCGGACAATGTTCTGAAATATTCCATCGCCTTGTCCGGCTTGCCCTCCTCAGAGTAACACAAAGCAACCCGGTAAAGCACTTTATCGCGAAAGTGTGCAGTGGGGAATTTATTGAGCAATCTCAAAGAAGTGCGGGTGGCATCGCTAAAATCTACCTGAGGCGCCACAGGTTCCTGAGTCAGGCTACCCTGTGAATACAACTCTTCGGCATCCTCGTAAAGCAACATTTCCCGTTGAAACTTCAGTGTCGAGCGTTTTATGTACAACTCGGACAATTGAAACATCAGATTGGGGGCAAAATCGTTGTCGGGATATTTGGCCAGCAACGCCTCTGCGCTTTCGATGGACTCCACAAGATTCCGAAGTTCATGCAAATAGGTGCCGGGAGACTCTTGCGCCATAGAACCGGAATTTGCAGATAGACATAAGCCAATGCAGGCGATTCTCAAAAATACGATTTTCGTTAGACTTCCCATTTGCTTGTAACTATTTCAATACTTCTTAACAAGTTATTTTGAGCACAAACAACAAATGTTGCGCACATACAAATCCACACCCAACAAGACAACTTCCTTTGGTTTACTGCGAAGCGGTTTCCCGCAAAAACATGGCTCTGACTTTGCCATATTCCGCATATGCCTCCCACTTCTTTCGCATCTCACGCTTTTCAGCACGTTTCTTCAACTTTAGGATGGAGGCGCTCACACGATTGAATTCTTCTCGTTCTTGCAGAATATCGTGAATCATCTGGCCCCGGGTTCGATCAAGAAAGTCAGGTTCTTCCACAAATTGAGAAACGCGCCCCGCGCCTCCAAGAGGAATTGTGGTGACCAATTTCGTTTCCAGAGCCAACAGATCTACCTGCAGGGTCACAAGCCGCTCTTCCTGCTCACGCAAGACGACCCGGGTGCTTTCAACCAAGTCAGTTGAGCCGCCATTTCCAGACGATTGAATGACTCGACTAAATTCGCTGACGGCAAAATCATAGTAACCAAGCTTCAGATAGCACTGAGCCCGCAAAAAAAAAGCCTCTTCAATATTATAGTAATCCTCAAATTTATCACAAAGCTCATTAAGCGCCACCAGCGCACCCTGGTAGTCTTCCAACTTGAGCAAGGCCCAGGCGCGTGTTAACAAAACTTCAGGATAATCGTGAAAATCAGGAAGGATGCCGGCCAATTCCTTAACAGCCTCTTCGTAGTCTGATAGTTCAAAATAGACATAAGCCAGGGTCAAATGTGCCGAGGCCAAAATTGCCCTGCGTTCCGGATTGCCGGATGACAACCGGGGAATTTTGCTTAAGTCAGCGACCGCCTCCCTAACATTTTTTTTTTTCAAATGAGCCAATCCCGAAGTATAAAGCGCGAAAGGATAAAACCTGGATTTCTTTTTTATGTGAGGCAAAAGGTTCTGAACCAGATTGTACCGTTGCATATTAAAATAAGTCTGCTCAGCATAATATCGCGACTCATAAATCCCATCATGCTGGGTGTAATGTGACTCGAGAGCTTTGTAGAACTTCAGGCTCTGCTGAAATTCTCCCTTCTGGTAAGCCACTTTTTGCAACCCCAGAATGGATTCAGCGACCAGCCCGTTCTTAGTGACCGACCGCAGCAAATAGCGATACATACGATTGGCGCCGTCATACATTTCCATATCGTAAAGACAGGTTGCCAGCAGGAAAACAACATCCTCCAACCTGGAATAACCCGGATAGAAATCCAAAATCAAAATCAGGTCGACAGAAGCCTGCCAATAGTTGATGCGTTGATAGTTTTCCCTGGCCTGATTGTAAAGTTTTGCTGCTGCTTTTTCAGCTGCTTTTTGCTGCTTTTCTTCTTCCTGTTTGGCCAGTTCGTCAATGGATTGTCGAGCGAGTGATTCAGGATTTGCAAGGAGGGTGCCGCCAAATAAAATAGACCCTCCCAAAAGGATAGCCAGGCACCAATATTTGATTCCGTTTGATAACATCAGGTTTATTTTTCTTTCTTCACTGTGCCGGTTTCTAATTCATCGAGTATTTCATCGAGCTCACTACCAACATTTTCTCGTCGAGTACGCAGTTGTTCAATGGACCTATCCGACCTTTTTTCCCGTCGATGATTCTGCGCTCTGAGATTTCCCCAGACCCGCTTCGTTACGAAGTGATAAGTCAGCCCGGCAAAAACTTTCCAATCGGCGTACTCGTGAACAGGGCCAACACGACCACCGGGCATTCGACTCAAACCAAAGTCTGCACCAAGATCGAGCAGCAAATGAAATGGAGCCTTGAACTTGAAGCCATGCGTCAGGCGCATGGAATTGTTGCGAAAACCAAGTCCCTGCTGCTTGATGAAGACTTCTCCGGTATATTCGGTATAAAAAATGATGGCTCGGGCAGCAACCTTGAAGCCGAGCCCAAAGAGTAGTTGGTCGGTACTTTCCTGTGTTAGAAAAGTTCCAATATTGTGATCAAAGTAACCAACGTTGGCGCTGAGTTGAAGCGGCACCTGTCCAGGCACGTCGAAAGTTGTCAGAAATTTCGCACCCCAAGCGACCTTGCCCGATGAGAAGGGTTCAAAGGGAACATTGCTGTATTGGGTGGTCGGCAGTCGCAATAAAGCCTGCCCACCCGTGTGAAATCTTCTGCCAGACAAGGGCCAATGCCACTTAATGCTCAACTCGGAATGCCCCGGAGGCGCATAACTGTGACGCTGATCATCCTGATAAGCACGGATTAGTGCCGCTACTTCCACCCGGTCACTCAGGCCATACGTCAAGCCTACATGCCAGGTATGGTCATGCACCAGACCTGACGCTTGTTTCTTGAGAAAGGTGGTGAAAAAAGAACTGACTAAGAAAGAGCCGCGCTGAATTGTCTGGGCCGATTGAACCCGCAGCATACCACGGCCGCCGGCAAGCGTTGTCTGCGCAACAACGACACCATTGCGAAACAAGAGGAGCAGAGCAAGAAGAGGAATAATCAGAAGTATTCTAACCCTGACCATTTGGTTGATTGACACTATATATTTTTTACCTGGACAAAAATCGAAATCTGCAGTCGCAAACATTCAGACTTTCACCCTATCTAAGATATTAGCAAATTTATTATTTACGAGCGTGAATTGCAAGTGGTTTCCGGTATCCACCCCATGATAACGCCAAGGCAAATAACCTGTATCAACTAGCGTGCCAGCCCGAGTCTGTCCAATGCAGCCCAAATATAGGATAAAAAAGTGGTACTCAGCCTCAAAAGGAAAACGCAGCCTTAAAAGCAGCTATAATGTAATTACAAAAATGTACTCACACGCTATGACCCGCATCATTTTGATACACAAGGGGTGTGTAAAAAGGTAACGTTTTCTATTATTTGATGTGGAAGCCACAAATCAAGCGGTCTAATTCAGAGACACTGATAAAAGCGATCACTGACAACTCACAGCCGCAAAACGGGCTATATTTCACGTCCTTTTTTTACACACCAATTTTCAATCGCACGCAATGGCGGATAGAGCAAGAAGGCAAGAAGCACCCCTGTGATCGCATCGGCCACGTAGTGGTACTGCAAATACACAGTGGAGACTGTTAATGCCAGAACCACGGGCAGCACGATCCAACCGAGCCATCTGCGCAAACGAAACAAAAAAAAGAGCATGATGAAAACCGCCGCAACGTGCGAACTGGGGAAAGCGTTTCCAGCGATGGATGCTGCGCCTTGAATGCTAAGCACCATGTTGTCAAAAAAACCGGCCGCCTCCCGTGGCAGGTGCAAATGCGCCAACGTTTGTTGTGGACCGCGTGCCGGCAGAAAAAAATAAAATAGATAGCACGCGTACATGGTCGAGGCCAGGTGAAAAGAAAAGGACCGGAGCAAGCCCCACTCTTTACGAATCAAGATTGCCACGGCGGTAAGTGGGAAGATTAGATAATAAGCCCAATAGGAAAACGCCATCAGCTCCGTCAACCAGGGGCGATAGTATTGCTGCACAAGCACGGTAGGATACCCCCCAGCCAGCGCATGATCCCAAGCCAGCAAATGCGTTTCAAACCAAAATGCAGCCAACGCAGTAAGGAGCAGGCTGACCTCCTTAAACGTGAACGTAAACAAAACCAGTGGGTAGAGCTCCCGAAACAAACGGATGATGGTGTTTCCTGACTTTTCGGCAAACTTGATGTAAGCCACCACAGCAGCCAGAGTAACGAAATGGGTCAGAACGTAAACATGCCAATTTGCTATTCGGTCATGAAACCAGATAACCAACAGCGTGACGAAACAAAAATAAATAAATGTAGAGATGTCCAGCAAACGAAACTGGCGCGGAGAACAGTCGCCGGTTAACACCAAATCTAATCCTCTTTACCCCTTTCGAATCTTTCAAAACACTGATAGCCGAATTTCTGCACAGCGCCTATTTGATCCGGCATACCGTACCAGGAAATCATGTTCTCCTGCTGGGCCTTCCAGTGACAGTCCCAATTGAATTCGATCGCCTTGCTGCCTGGCTCAAAGACGAGACTGCCCTGATATGCAGAACAAGACGAAAGGGCGACAATACGAACCGAAGAAATTTTTTCATCAGGGCAGACCTCAAGCAGTTTCATCAGAACACGCTGTACTTTAATGCGTGGAGAACCATCTGAAAAGCGAATCAACTCAGAATCAAGACCCTCAATGAATGTTCTTATGGCCGCTGTAAATTCCTTGGTTGCAGCGCTGTGAGCAATCAGTTCTGCAAATTTTTTATCCATCATTGTCAAATCCAGGTGCTGTTTTTGTTTATCAGCCAGATATATAAGCATATTTATGGACAAAGCAAAGTTGATTTTGCTGAATACCTTTCTGCATGAACAAATTGTCGAAAAACACCATTCTTCTTGAATAAATGGACTTTTCTTACTATTTTCAGGTTTACATTTTTTGAAAAAGCAAGCAATAGGCTGTAAGAATATATTCAACACCCAAAATACAACGCCAAGGTGTGGCACCACTTCAACGGAGAAAAACGGCGCAATGAATACAACGCTTAAAATATTAAATGAAATTCTGACTAAACGTATCATTGTTCTCGATGGCGCCATGGGAACAATGATTCAGAATCAGAACCTGAACGAAGAAGATTTTCGCGGTGAACAGTTCAAAGAACATGCGCACCCGCTCAAAGGTGACAATGACCTGCTATCGATTACGCAGCCTGAGATTATCAAGGGCATCCATCGTGACTTCCTTAAAGCGGGTGCCGACATTATTGAGACGAATACCTTCAACGCAACGGCGCTCTCACAGGCGGACTATCATCTGCAAGATCAGGTTTATAACATCAATTACGCCTCGGCCAAAATCGCTAAAGAGGCCACTCAAGAATTCACACGACAAAATCCGGAGAAACCACGATTTGTTTGCGGAGCTCTGGGGCCAACCAGCAAGACCCTCTCCATGTCTCCCGATATCAACAATCCGGGCTATCGCGCCGTGTCATTTCAGGAAATGGCAAACTCCTACACCGAACAAACCCGCGGCCTAGTTGACGGCGGTGTAGACATTTTGATGGTTGAAACCATCTTCGACACTTTGAACGCCAAAGCGGCTCTATTTGCCATTCAGGAATTTTTCGTCCAAAGCGGCAAACGTCTACCGGTGATGATTTCAGGAACCGTTGTCGATGCCAGTGGCAGGACGCTTTCCGGGCAAACCACAGAAGCATTTTGGACTTCAGTCTCACATATAAAAGAATTGCTCAGCGTTGGACTCAATTGCGCCCTCGGCTCGGAGCAGATGCGACCTTTCATCGAAATTCTGGCCAAAATTACACCTTGCCCGGTCAGCCTTTACCCCAATGCCGGATTGCCAAATGAATTCGGCAGCTACGATGAAACGCCTGAAATAATGGCCGCCACACTTAAAGAATATGTTGACAGTGGTTTCCTAAATATGGTTGGCGGTTGCTGTGGCACAACCCCGGAACACATCAAAGCAATTGCAGAAATGGCAGCTGGGAAACAACCGCGCAAAGCGCCTGTAATCAAACCGTATCTACGACTGAGCGGTCTTGAACCTGTGGTGGTGACGCCCGATACCAACTTTGTTAATATCGGCGAACGCACAAATGTTTCCGGTTCGCGAAAATTTGCCCGGCTCATCATGGAAGACGATTATGAAGCGGCGTTATCAGTGGCCTGGCAACAGGTGGAAAACGGTGCACAAATTATCGACATCAATATGGACGAAGGCATGCTTGACTCCGAAGCAGCCATGGTAACATTTCTTAACCTGCTTGGTGCTGAGCCGGAAATTGCACGCGTACCCATCATGCTTGACTCGTCCAAATGGTCGGTCATCGAGGCAGGGCTGCGCTGCATGCAGGGCAAGGGAATTGTCAACTCCATCAGTTTGAAGGAAGGAGAGGAAGTATTCAAGGAGCATGCGCGAAAAGTCCTCGAATACGGCGCTGCCGTTATTGTGATGGCATTTGACGAAAAAGGCCAGGCTGACTCTTTTGAACGCCGTGTTGAAGTCTGCACCCGCGCTTACCGGCTATTAACCGAAGACATCGGATTTGCTCCACAAGATATTATTTTTGATCCAAATATATTGACAGTTGCCACAGGCATTGAGGAGCATAACAATTATGCTGTAGATTTCATCAGAACAACGCGGTGGATAAAAGAAAATTTACCCATGGCGCAGGTTAGTGGCGGCATAAGCAACATTTCATTTTCATTCCGGGGAAACAACCCGGTGCGCGAAGCCATGCATTCGGCATTTCTCTACCACGCCATCCAGGCAGGGTTGGATATGGGGATTGTCAACGCCGGCCAACTGGAAATTTACGAAGAAATTCCCAAAGATTTACTCGAACTGGTCGAGGATGTTTTGCTTAACCGACGTCCGGACGCCACAGAACGCCTTGTGGATTTCGCTGCAACGGTCAAAACCGACGACAGCACAGAAAGCAAGAAAGAAGCATGGCGTGAAACCAGCATCGAAGAACGTTTAAAGCACGCCCTTGTCAAAGGCGTGGTGGACTACGTTGTGGAAGACACCGAAGAAGCCCGTAAAAAATATGGCCACCCCCTGGATGTTGTTGAGGGGCCGCTGATGGCCGGAATGAGCGTGGTGGGTGACTTATTTGGTGCGGGTAAAATGTTTCTACCTCAGGTCGTGAAGAGCGCCCGGGTAATGAAAAAGGCAGTCGCTTATCTCGTACCATTTATCGAAGAAGAAAAGGCAAAAAACAACACAACCAGAGCCCGCGTCAAAGTCCTGCTCGCAACCGTAAAAGGCGATGTGCACGACATCGGAAAAAATATTGTTGCTGTTGTCTTGGCTTGCAATAATTTTGAGATCATTGACATGGGCGTAATGGTCCCGTGTGAACAAATTCTGAAAAAAGCCAAAGAAGAAAATGTAGACATCATCGGCCTGAGTGGTCTTATCACCCCCTCACTGGATGAAATGGTGCACATTGCCAGTGAAATGCAGCGGCTCGATTTCAGCACACCTTTGCTCATTGGCGGCGCCACAACTTCGCGTGTGCACACAGCCGTCAAGGTTGAACCCAATTATACCGGCCCGACCATGCATGTGCTGGATGCATCCCGCAGTGCAACAGTGGTCAGTCAACTCACAACAGCAGCGCAGAAGAAAACATTTGTTGAGAGTGTCCGGACTGAATACAAACAGCTTCGCGCTGCACATGACCAAAAAAGGCAATCCAAGTCATTTCTTACGCTCGAAGATGCGAGAAAAAACCGGATACCAATCGACTGGGAACAAGCAATAATCCAGGCGCCGAGAAACCAGAAAACAGTCGTTTTTGATGATTTTCCGCTGGAAGAAATTCGCGCGCACATCGATTGGACACCGCTTTTCAGCACTTGGGAATTACAAGGTAAGTACCCGGCCATCATGCAGGACCGGGCAGTGGGCGAAGAAGCAAAACGCCTTTATGATGATGCCAACAAATTACTGGATAAAATTATTGCTGAAAGGCTGTTGACCGCAAAAGGCATTGCCGCGGTTTTTCCAGCCAATTCTGTGGGAGATGATATTGAAATCTACGCAGATGAAAGTCGAGAGCGCGTTAAAGCAACAATTCACACATTGAGACAGCAAACGAAAAAGACAGGCGGGAACCCGAACCAGGCGTTGGCCGATTTTATCGCGCCAAAAGAATCAGGTTTTGCAGACTATCTTGGTGCTTTTGCAGTCACTGCCGGCATCGGTATTGAAGCGCTGGTAGAAAAATACGAACGCGAGCACGACGACTACAACAGCATTATGACAAAAGCGCTGGCAGACAGGCTGGCCGAAGCCTTTGCCGAATTGCTACACCAAAAGGTCCGCACAAAACAATGGGGCTACGCCGAAAACGAAATGCTGAGCAACGAAGCGCTTCTCAAAGAGCGATTTGTTGGTATTCGCCCGGCGCCAGGTTATCCGGCCTGCCCGGATCACAGCGAAAAACAAACACTTTTCCAACTCTTGAACGTGGAGAAAAATACGGGTATTTCTTTAACAGAGACCTTTGCCATGTTGCCTGCTGCCTCTGTTTCCGGTTTTTATTTTGCGAATTCAAATGCAAAATATTTCAGCGTTGGTAAGATAGGAAAAGATCAGATAGAAGATTACAGCATACGCAAAGGTATTTCTGTAAGCGAAACTGAAAAGTGGCTACGCCCAAACCTGAATTATGAAGCATGAAAACAACCATGTGAGTCCAAACAAAGCGCAGCACATATTTAAAACGCAGGCGTCATTCAATCACCGGCAGCGCACCCTCTTTGCGCCTGCAATATTTTGGGCAGCCAACATTTTGACTATCTATTCTCCCGGAACAGACAACCCTGCTAACTCCCGGATAATTTTCAAGCCACTTGCCCCGCACTCCTTTTTGTTTGCATATTAGTTAGTGGTTACATATATTTTTAGCAAATAACCGCGCAACCTGACATCCCGGCATAAAGGCAAATTATTCGAGATTCACACTTGGTAGTGAATCCCCAAAACACTTCTTATGCCGGGGGAAAGCTGCGTAGGCGAGCTGAAACAAACCCGTGGTGAGTGCTATCTGGTCACTAATCAAAGCAATAATCGCGAGAATCACACCGCTAATCGCTGCCATGGGATTTGCCATGTTGTGCGCTTCGTGGGTTATTGCTCGAAGGTTTCCCGTCGAATTTTCCTGGTTGGCGAGAAAGGCCATCGTTGTCCTTATGGTGCTCTCTCTCTATTATGTCAGGGATATTCCAAATTACATTTATGGTGGATTTAAACAAGCATCACTTGACACATATTTAGTCGCAAGTGTTGGTGAAAGCCCGCTCTGGCTTGAGGGCGTTACATCCGGGGTGTGGATTTTCATTCACGGCGGCATTGTTCTCGTCGCAGTCTTGATGGAGCTTAAATCTCTAAAAATGTTTGGGGATGAATAGCTATTTGCGGGGGTAGAACAAACTCAGGTCCACGGCCTTACCCTAATTTCTTCTATCGAATTCTTCCGAATTACGTTAACAAGTCTTCAACTTCGCGCAGCGGCTCCCAACCTGAAGCAACCGCACCGCTTTCCGTGTTATAATTCACCGGATTTTCATGACGCAATATGTTGCCCAACGCATCGAATTCTGTGGACGATTTGACTTTTATCTTGTACTCAGTCCCATCCTCAAGCACCACTTTGATAATGCCTTTATGCTTGCTCGAATTCCACAGTAGAGCGTATGCCTCTACACGCTTCCACATATCTCCAGGCTCTCCTTTCTGCAGATAACAAATTCTTTTCACTGGACAAAACTACAAGCACCACAAACAAATTGCGCAAATTCAATAGGTGCAGAGTTTTACAGAACGCAACAAATCCAATTTTATGATATCTTCAGAATTCGCACATCGCCATCCCGCTCAGTAACCCCTATCCGGTCAAAATAGTTGATCAGTGGCATGGCGTATTTCCGGCTGGCCCCGTGCAGCAAGTCCTTAAACTGGGAAATTGTTATCTCTTCATGCTCCCGCAGAAAAGAGATGAGATATTGCTGGGCCTCGGCCATGCGCTTTGAATGAAAATATTGGCCCTCATCTGCTCTCACTATTTCTCCCAGGCCGGTCATTGCAGTGAGCACCTGCGTAACATCATGGGCCTTGGCTCCGAAAGTCTGTGCAATCTCACTTTCAGAAGGCGTTGCAAATGCGCGTTCGTAAAGAAGCGATGCGATTTTTTCTTTTAGAGCAACCAGTTCGGGCGGCAATGTTATTTTATGTTCCTGCAAACTTAAGTAGCCGGCGGTCTCTTTGAGCAAAGCCGATTCTTTTAATTTTGCAAGCACCACATCCATGAATTGCATATCAAAAGAATGAGCAAGGATATTTTTTATTTCTGCCTTACGAATACCTGGTTTTGTCGGATATTGTTCGTGAAAATCGGCAAAGGAACGTAGAGCCAAATCCGCCAACTCATCAAACCTGAGCCGATGCACAACGGTGTTTTTTTTGCCTTGCCTGAGGCGTGTTACTTTGCTTTCCTCAACCAGCTTATCCAGCAACTTTTCCACATTGTTTAAGTCCATTGCCAACTCCGTGGCCAGGTTTGCTGCGGTGAGCACCGAAAACTTTGCCGTAAGTAAAATCGACTCGACCACTTCAGAAGGATCAGGCTGTTCCAGAGCCTTTAGTTCTTTTATTACCTGCGCATCCGACAATTTACGTCGCGGAGCATCGGCGTTAAGAATCAAACCGCCGCCAATGGTAATTGTAGGCGAATATTGCCGGAGGACAAACGGATCCAGGCGTCGGCCTGAAACCGGGCGTTCGAGTTCGAGTTGCGCGTAGGCACTGCGACCTGGATCGATCTGCTTTTGCGAAAATACAGCAACCCGCGCCATAACTTCGGTTGTGCCCAAATGTACACGCACCCGTGTGCGATGCTTAAGCGCTCTGGGCGCGGACTCCAGCAACTGTAATTTGGCATGAAAGCGTTGTGAACTGGCAAAATGACTTGGCAAAGTCAAGACACTGCCACGCCCAACCTGCGATTTATTCACGGATTGCAAATTTACAGCGGCCCGATCGCCCGCATTTAATTCTGCCACTTTGCGCCCGGCACTCTGCAACCCGCGAACCTTTGTTTGAACTTTTTGTGGCAAGATTTCGATACTGTCACCAACGTGCACAGTGCCTGAAAGAACAGAGCCAGTTAAAACGGTTCCAAAACCTTTCATTGAAAACGAACGATCCACAGGCATCCAAAAAACGCCCGTGTCTCGATTGCGTTCAACCTCGTTGGCCAAAGCATCTATTTTTTTTGACAAAGAATCAATGCCGGTACCGGCAGTAGACGAGACCCGGACTATTTCCGCCTCCTCGAGAAACGAATCTTTCACCAGCGCTTTGACATCTTCAGTGATCAGAGCCAGCCACTCTTCATCAACCAAATCAACTTTGTTAAGAACAATGAGACCACGTTGCACTTGCAATATTTTCAGGATGTCCAGGTGCTCGCGTGTCTGTGGCATAACGCCATCATCGGCTGCAATCACGAGCAACACCAAATCAATGGTGCTGACGCCTGCAACCATGTTGCGAACAAACCGTTCGTGGCCGGGCACATCGATAATCGTCGCTTTCTCACCCCAGTGGGCAAAACCGAGATCGATGGTCAAACCACGCTGTTTTTCTTCTTGCAAACGGTCTGTATCCACGCCGGTAAGCGCTCGTACCAAGGCAGTCTTTCCGTGGTCGATATGACCGGCCGTGCCGATGATTATGTGTGGCAAAGTGGTTTCTCCTGTCGTCTTTTGCGTTAAAATATAGCCATAAAACGGCCAAATGCAAAATACTTTGAACAGGTAGTTGGAGCAATGTGATCTTATGTGGATAACTTTGAAGCCACACCAGTTTCAAACCCGGTGCAGCCCTCCTGACCAGGCCGATACAATTTTGCGGACAAGCCAGGGCAAAACCTTCCTTATAACAAAGCAACCAAAAGGTTCTGCGTTGATCTGTGTGGGTACAGTTGTTATCAATCTCGCGTCAAAATAAGTATTCCTCACGAATTACCACAGATGAAACACAGGTTTTTGCTAACATAATTTTTCATAAACCGCAGAGTAAAAAAACAAGTAAAGATACAATCCCGCTTAATTCACAGCGCCCTTGTCATTCAGGAGGAATCTTTTTAATTTACAGCAGTTAGCTTTAGCAAAAGGACGCCTTCTGAGTGACAACCGGATGCATGGCTTTTGACCTTAAATTATCAATTTATGAACTAATCAGGCTACAATCTGAAAGACTAAATATTTTTTAAAATTAAAGTGCCTGTAACTCTGCGTCCTTTGCGTTCTCCGCGTTAAAAACACTGACTTTGGATTTGGCTAAATGCCTAAGTCTCGTAAATATAAAATATTACAATAAAATCATTCTGGATTTATATTTTATTCAGGCTCCTACTTTAATTCCCTTTACTTTTTAACTCATTGAGTAATTGTGGCTCCGTTTGCAGGGTGTAGTTTTTAGCAATCTTAAGTTCGTTCTATCCGTGTTCTCATCCGTGCCAATCCGTGGCTTCTATCTTTTCAAACTTACCCACACAAAACGACATAGAACCAAAAAAACCGCCGGAAGCAACAGCAACGGGCGGTTTTTTTATTTACAGGAACTCCCCTATTTAGTCGATCCCAAATCCTACTCCTTTTGTCCCTTTAGAACTTGCACTCTTTTTTGCCGGCGACTTTTTGGCTTTACGCTTCACCTTCCGCTCAGCGTTCTCCTGCATTTTAGTTGTCGCCTCATCCTGATCAACGCCAAAAGCGATGGTTGGTTCTTCCTCATTTACATCCAACTCTTGTGCTGTCAGCAGAATGCGTTTGCCTAGCTTGTTCAAAGTGTGACTGGTCCAAATTCTCAGCCGCTTAACAGCCGTGGCGACAAAATTTCGGTCACGAAAGCCGACATCTCCGACTTGAAGTCGCGTGCCTTTCTTCCGCTTTATCACCTCAACTGCTGAATAGTTATCAGCAACTTTTTTTACTTTTACCATTCCACGAAAAAGAATTTTCTTGCCAACCTTATGGTAAAGCCGGATAATATCATCGACCTTCACACCATCGTCTGCGCCCTGGTCGATAATACCGTAACGACCGTTCATTTTGACAAGCTTAGAAGGAAAAAGTGAAAGCTTGGAGTAAGCGGAACTTTTCATTCCGATTGCACGGGAAAAAATCATCATAAGCGCTATGAAAACAACCACTCCAAACAAAATCAGCGTTTGGTAACGCAAAATGCGCATTTTCTTGGTTTCCGGAGTCACGGGCACGTAAGTACTTTCTGCGCGCCTCAACTTTTTTTGTGTATCTCCCTTAGTTCCCTTCGTATTCTGCGTGATTTTCCTTTGTTTACGAAATTGTTTTCCGCTCGCGCCCTTTTTCCCCTCATCTCCTTTTACCAAAGGGGTTGTCGGTGACAAACGCGATCCTGATTTTTTTTCTTCAGGCTTGCGATCCTGCATTTGCGCCGTCTCCGTCGCTGCTTCCTTACTTGTTGCCACAGCAGTGGACCGGCGCCCGCCACGGTCCTTATCACTGCCAAATTCCGCCTTCTCCTCAACGGGTGAAGCCGGAGAAGTCTGCAATTGCTCTTTTTTCTCATCTAAAATTCGCAATGTACTCTGCAAAGCCTTTTCCTCACTGTCAACATGAGAATCCTGCCCGCTGCCGGAAAGGGCAGGAAGGCCAGCTTCGGTTTCTGAATCAGACGCTTGTTCTTCGGTGTCATCCATGCTGAAAATAAGCGTGGCAGGCGGTTTTTTACCGGCCCCGCCAGCAGAACCACCAAAATAGATTTTATTGCCTGAAGCATCTTCAAAATAATCAACTTTAGAGATTTCATGCCGCTCGGTTTTCGAATAGAGCAGTCCCTTTTTCACTTTCACAGTGACCGAAACATTGTCAAAATCCCAAAGCGTTCCCGAAACAAGAATGCCATTGCGCAAGGTTAAACGGCACTTTTGCCCAACCAAAGCCAGCAATTGTGATGACTGCTGACTTGTAATTGCCAGTTGTTGCGTTACCGGTGCTGCCGAAAAGCAGACCGATGAAAATGCGATGATGCACACGGCAATCAGCATGCGTATAATTTTCTGTTTTTTCATCATACCAACCTCTAATTAAAACGTCGCGACATCCAGAAATGAAGTCCACGCAGCAATTTTCTGCAATTATTGTCGTCTTTATATGGCAGCAACTTAACCTGAATGCACAGATATTACAACAATCAAACATTTATTGAAGCCCCGGCAAAAGCAGCCGTTGGCGCACACCGGCCAGACACAAACTCAGAATAGTCGGAATAAAAAAACCAAACGGTCGGTTTTTATCAAAAAAAAATACTTGTATCTCATATTGCTCACATGTAATTTATGCAGCGCCAAAACAAAGGCAGGCAAACTCGCGAACTCATTATCAACGAAGCCGTTCTATTATTTACTCGAAACGGCTATGGGCATACCTCACTTGCGGAAATCCTCGAAGCAACGGGCCTGACAAAAGGTGGGTTTTATTTTCATTTTAAAAGCAAAGAAGATTTGGGAAATGCAGTTATTAATACGCTGAAAGAGTACTGGCAAAACGTATTATTACCCAACATCGCATCGGGTAAAAATGCTCACGAGAAGTTGCAAATCCTGCTCTCAGCGCCTGGTGACTGCCACACAAATCCGGACTGCATGCGACCCACTCTGCTCTTGCTTAACCTTGCCATTGAGATGATTGAAGTTCACGACCCCTTCACAAAACGCCTGAAAAATATTCTTGACGAGTGGTGGTTTAAAATTGAAGAAATTATTGATGAAGGGAAAACGGTTGGATTGTTTGAGAGCGACCTGAACAGCCACGCGGTCGCTGCTATCATTCTGAGTACAATCATGGGGTCCAATTTACTTGCCCTGCTCAATGGAGATCCGGGCATTTACAAAAATCAATTGTCCTCGTTACAGCATATTCTGTTCAACAGAATTGCAATTTAAGTAGAGATCCGAAATGCGCCTTTTTGATGACAAGAAAAGCCATGCTTCAGAATTTATACCACTTTTTGAAGAGCAATTAAACGGCCTTTATTCAACAGCACTGCGGATGACACGAAATCAACTGGACGCGGAAGATCTGATCCAGGAAACAGCCATGCGGGCGTTTCGCTATTTCGGCAAGTTTGACAAAGGCACCAACTTCAAGGCATGGATTTACAGAATTCTTACCAACAACTATATTAATAGTTATCGAAAAAACAAGAAAGCGCCTACATCTGTTGACATTGAAACTGTTTCCTTCAAACTTGAGGATGACGGCAGCAGCTATTGGAAAGAACTCGACGACCGAGATAGCGGATATTCTTATCATGAAGTTTTCGATGATGAAATTAGTCGTGCAATCGACAAGCTGCCGGACGAGTACAAGATCGTGGTGCTCCTGAGTGATGTTGAAGAACTGAGCTACAAAGAAGTGGCAGTGGCTATCGATCACCCCATCGGCACGGTCATGTCACGGCTGCATCGTGGCAGAAAGATGCTGCAAAAATCCCTCTCAAAGTACGCACAGAACAAAGGCTTCAAGGGCAACCAAGACAAAATCAGCGAATAAAACTCTGAGCAGGATCTGCAACCGGTGGTGACAATTCAGGTTTTGTAAAGCCGCTGACACACAAACCCGAAACCTGACGACACACAACAGAGAGGATTCACGCAGCACGCTGAAGTGCGAACCTGACCTTGAACGTCTGAAACCATTCGCAGGCCACAAAACGGCTCTGTCGTTCAGGCCAGGGAAAATTTATGCAATCAAAACCCTTTGATTTCCTCACCGTATTTGCTAAATTCCCGCCATGAATTCTCAAGATGACTGGTTCAAAGACTGGTTCGGTCAGGACTACCTTAAAGTCTACCCGCACCGCAACGACGAAGAAGCAGCGGCACAAATTGATTTTGTCGAACGCATTCTCCCATTGCAAACCAACGAAAAAACCCTGGATTTAGGCTGTGGCAACGGTCGGCATGCACTGAAATTAGCACGGCGCGGTTTCCAGATGATCGGGCTGGATCTTTCACCGGTCTTGTTGGCCATGGCCGGAAACACTTGCAAAAAAACAACATGCGCGGCTCGCTTTGTAAGAGCAGACATGCGGTACTTGCCTTTCCATCGCGCCTTCGACTCTGTGGTCAGTTTCTTCACAACGTTTGGCTACTTTGAAACCGACGAAGAAAACCTGAAAACGCTCAACAGCATCCACCGCGCACTAAAGCCAAAAGGCCGATTTTTACAAGACTATTTAAATAAGAACTTTGTCCTGGATAATCTCGTGCCCCGGGATGCGCGTTCGGACAACGATTTCGAGATAATTCAAGAACGGCGATACAACCGGGAGCAGGAGCGGATTGAGAAAAAAATCACTTTGCGGGACAAAGACGGAAAACGCGTGTATTTTGAATCTGTTCGGCTTTACACTTTAGGTGAAATGACGGCGCTTCTGCGGCGAGCTAACCTGACGCTGAACAAAACCTTTGGTGATTTCGACGGCCGGCCTTTCGATGCCGGCAGCCCCAGACTGATTCTGGTTGGGCAAAAGGAGCATGCATGAAAATTCCATTCAGTCAACTTGCAAACGCAAGCAAACTCACAGCCGACTATTTCGACAATTTTGAAAATGTAGCTGATTTTTATAGCGGAGATTACCGCAAGCCGGAAAACTTCCTTGACCGCGCGGCTGACATTAAAGCACGGGAATTGCCGCTGGCGAAATTGATTCCGGTTCTAACAGAACAAAATCGCTTGTACGGCTGTGGCCTGCCGACACTGGAAAAAATAAATTGGCTGATTGAAAGACGTGCTTGCGCAGTCGTAACCGGTCAGCAGACCGGTCTGTTTGGCGGGCCTCTGTTTACCATTTATAAAGCACTCACCGCAATCAAACTTGCTGCGCGACTCAGTAGAACCTGTGAAGGTTGCTATGTTCCTATATTTTGGCTCGCCTCCGATGATCATGATTTTCGTGAAGTAAATCATTGCAAAATCATTGACAAAGGCAACCAACTACAAACCATCCAATACGATGGTCAGCCGGCCGACTCCGGCGTGCCGGTCTCACGGATTTTGATTAACGAAGAAATCGACAAAGCACTCGAAACCCTGTCCGGGACAACGCATCCATCGGAATTCAAAGAGAGCGTTTTAGCGCTGCTGCAAGATGCCTATCAGCCCGGCACTAGTTTCACCGATGCATTTGCGAAATGGCTCATGACCCTGTTCAAACCATTTGGGCTCATCGTAATTGATGCAAGCGATCCGCGCATAAAAGCGCTTGGCCGCGACCTCTTTCAGCAAGAAATTATGGCGGCATCGCCTTCTTCAAAAGAAGCTTTGACTGTTTCCGACAAATTGCAGTTGCAAGGCTATCACAATCAAGTGCCGCTAAAAGAAGATTATCTAAATTTGTTTTACGCCGAAGAAGACCGTGTTTCCCTGCAAATGGAGCACGGCAGCTTCCTGGCCAAAAAACTGAAACGCACTTTTACACACGATGAACTTCTGGGCATTCTGGACAAGCACCCGGAATATTTCAGCCCAAATGTTTTGCTGCGGCCACTTTACCAGGACTGGTTATTGCCCACAATTGCATACATCTCCGGCCCATCGGAAACAGCCTACTACGCGCAGATGAAAGGCATTTACCAGACGTTTGATCTGCCCATGCCCATCATTTATCCGCGTAAAAGCGTGACACTGCTTGAGACAAAAATTGAAAAAGTGCTGGACAATTTTAATTTACAATTTATCGATTTTGTCGGTGACATTGAAGCGCTGATAAACAAGGTTGCCAGAAGTCAATTACCCGAAAATATGGAAACGCAGTTCGGGGAAGCAGCCGAGGCAATCAGTGCGACTATGCAAGCATTGGAAAGCACAATTCGTGAAGTCGAACCGACGCTGGCCGACTTTTCCAAAAATACCAGTGGCCGCATTCTGGGCCAGATTGAAGTGCTTGAAAAGAAAGTGCTGCAAGCGTTCAAAAAGCGCAACGATGTTGTTCGCCAGCAACTTTACAAAGCCGGGCACGCACTTTATCCGAACCACGCATTGCAAGAGCGCGAATTGAACATTGTGCCTTATTTGTTCAAACATGGCTTTGGCTTTATTGACCAGCTTTACGAGGCAATTGATGTTTCGAGTTTTGAACATCAAATTGTGCGGGTTTAGGAGCGGTAGTTTAAACAAGCAAAAGAAAGATATCGATCATGCAATTAGATCTTCTCGCCTTTGGCGCCCACCCCGATGACGTTGAACTCGGCTGCGGCGGCACAGTAATTAAAATGAGTGACCTCGGCCACAAAACCGGCGTCATTGCTTTGACGCGCGGCGAGCTTGGCACACGCGGAAGCAAAAAAACGCGCGCGCAGGAATTTGCCAACGCTGCAAAAATCATGGGAATTGCGGCACACAAAATGCTCGATATTGCGGATGGAAATGTGGCTGTAACGCAAGAAAACAAACTGAAAGTCATTCGTGAAATACGCGCGCACCGCCCGCGCATCGTGCTGGCGCCGTACTGGGTCGTCCGCCACCCTGACCACGGACACGCTTCTGCTTTAATTCGTGAAGCGGCATTTTTTGCCGGTCTGAAAAAAATCGATACAGGGCAGGCGCCGCACCGGCCCAACAAAGTGATATATTATCCCGGCCGCTTTGAATTTCAGCCATCGTTTGTGGTTGATATTTCAGAGCAGCAGGAACGCAAGCTCCAGGCGATTCAGGCGTACTCATCGCAATTCCACAATCCGGAAAAAGCGAAGTACGGCAACGACGCAACCAACATCAGCTCACCCGAATTTCTCGATGCGCTGGTGACCCGTGACAAGCAGTACGGCTCATACATTGGCGTCCCGTTTGCCGAACCGTTTCTCGTGCGTGAGCCTATGCGACTGGACGACCCGGTGGCTTTCTTCGGACCGGAGTATTTAACCGGGATTCAATAATCTAAACTAAAGAATTCTCTCGCAGAGCCGCAGAGTCAGCAGAGACAAGACTTAAAAAAGTAAAACTCTGTACTCTCTTATGCCTCCGTGGCTGATGCATCACTCAAGTTATATTTGATTTTAAAAAAATATGAACAAAGCAAGCCAGGTCATTTCCCTTTTGCCAGGAATAAAAATATTTACAACAATACCAGTCATGCGGGACTCCTCCATAAAGTCTCCGGACTTAATAACAGTTTTAATATTCTAATTTAGTATAAACACAGGATCATCCATGAAAATAGCCATTGTTTGTTACCCGACCCACGGCGGTAGTGGCGTCGTGGCCTCTGAACTGGCACTCGGACTGGCCGAACGCGGCCACGAAATACATATTGTCAGCTACGCAACCCCGTTTCGGTTAAGCTCATTCAGCCAGAACTTGTTCATTCATGAAGTCGATATCGCTTCCTATCCGCTTTTCAAATATCCGCCTTACGCATTAAACCTTGCAGCCACGCTGGCGGATATCCACGAAGCCCACCACTTTGACTTGATTCACGCACATTACGCTGTGCCGCACGCTGCCAGCGCCTTTCTGGCCAAGCACATTCTGCGCAGCGAGAAACTCAAAGTCATCACCACCCTGCACGGCACAGACATTACTCTGGTCGGGGCCGATAAATCATTTTACCGCGTTATCAAATTCAGCATTGAGGAGTCAGACGGCATCACGGCGGTTTCGAATTTCTTGAAAGACCGGACAATTAGAGAATTCGACATCACCAGGGATATCCGGGTCATCCACAACTTTGTCGAAACCAAACACGTGGCGCAGAACAAAGAAGAATGTGCCAGAGAAAAATATGCGCCGAACGGCGAAAAAATTCTCATGCACGCCTCAAATTTCAGACCGGTAAAACGCGTGAGCGATGTCATCCGTATTTTCGACAGAGTGCAAAAAGAAATTCCAGCGAAACTGCTGCTTGTGGGCGAAGGCCCGGAGCGAATGTTTGTGCAACAACTGGTTAAAGATTTGGGACTGACCGACCATGTTTGGTTTCTGGGACAGCAGGATTATATTGAACCGGTACTCAAATGCGCAGACCTGTTTCTTTTGCCAACCGAGCAAGAAAGTTTTGGTCTGGTGGCGCTTGAAGCGCATAATTGCGGTGTGCCGGTAATCGGCGCCAATACCGGCGGCCTGCCGGAAGTTGTCATAAACGGAGAAACCGGTTTTTTGCTGCCAGTCGGCGAAATTGGCATGATGGCGGAAAAAGCGCTGGCAATACTGAAAGATGAGCAACTTAACAGCAAACTCAAGCACAATGCCCGGGAGCGAGCCGTCAACCACTTTGACCGTGAGTTGATTTTGCCGCAGTATGAGGCGTATTATGAAGAGATACTGAACCGGTAGTACGAAGCCGGTGGTAATGGCAATTCAAAAACTACAGAGGCTTATACCCATAAATCGAAAAGTGCAATTAGGAAAACAAGAAATCCTGTTGATGATTTTTTGTTTAAGATAAAAATAATCTATGAAAATTTCAGTCAGAGAAATGCAAAAGAGCGACATTGAATTGATAGTTGACTATTTTGTCAATGCCGACTCTGAATTTCTTAAAGGAATGGGAGCTGACAAAAGCAAGCTGCCGCATAAACCAGAATGGATTATTAAACTGAACCAGGAATTTGATAAGGCGAATAGTGAAAAGGAATTTTACTATATAATCTGGCTAATCAACGATGACCCTGCAGGGCATTCGAACATCAATAAAATTAAGTTTGGTCAAACAGCAACGATGCATTTGCACCTTTGGAAAAGTGATAAAAGGAAAAGTGGGTTAGGGCTTGATTTTTTAAAGCGAACAATACCGTTTTTCTTTGAGAATTTTGAATTAAAAAAGTTGATTTGTGAACCATACACCTTAAATCCAGCGCCGAATAGAGTTCTCGAAAAAGTTGGATTTAAATTTATAAAAGAATATGAAACTGTGCCGGGGTGGATAAATTTTCATCAATCTGTAAACAGGTACGAAATGACCAAAGAGCGATTTGATAAAGTGAAAAACGGTACATAAAAATGAGAGAGGGCACCGCCGGGTGCCCCTGATATGAACAAAAAGGACTTGTTAGGCACCTGATTTTAGCCCGTACCTGACAACGCAAATACAGCAGCCGCGCTGCAGGTGCGTGATTTCTGATTCTCAGCAGATGCCAGGCGTTGAGCATCTACGCAGTTGCCAAAACTTCAGTGCGCAGGAGCCCGGATTTTTTTGTTTGACATTGTTAACCTGTTGTTTTACATTAATCGCACACTGCCCACGCCTTGTTTCCGAATCTTCGCTATTCTGCTATTATAGCGGGGGAAAAATGTTTATGCCTGCTAATTATGGAACCTGAAACAAAGTATCAAAAATGAATACTCAAATTGAAATAGAAAATAAACTGAAAGCCCTGAAACCAATTCTCAAAGAAAAGTTTTATGTTGAGAAAATAGGATATTTCGGCTCCTTTGCACGCAATGAGCAAAAGAAGAGTTCTGACATTGATATTTTAGTTTCTTTTGGAAGACCTTTAGGCTGGGAATTTTTTGACCTTCAGGAACTACTTGAAAATGAGCTACAATTGAAAGTAGATTTGGTTTCTGAAAAAGCATTAAAAGAACAACTGCGGAATAGCATTTTGAATAGCGTAAAATTCGTATGACACCAGCAAAAAGAGGCCATATCTTATACCTTGAAGATATGTTGCTTTCCATGTCGAGGATAAAAGAGTATCTCGGAGAGTTGGATTTTAGCGAATTTAAAGACAATGACATGATTGTTGACGCCATTATTCGGAATTTTGAAATTATCGGAGAAGCATCGAAAAACCTACCCAATGAAATAAAGGAGAAATATTCTGAAGTCCCATGGAGAAAAATGTATGGGTTGAGAAACTTAATTGCTCATGAATATTTTGGCGTGGACTATGAAATGATCTGGGAGATTGCGAAAAACAATTTACCGCAGAACGCTCTTGATGTAAGCAATATAATAGCAATAGAAAAAAGGCTTAGCAGTTGAAAATGGCTCATGGTTCACGCCCCAATTTGTTGAAATAATCCGCTGTGAAGATTCTAGCGGAACGCGCAAGAGTTATGACTTGCTCTACTTATAATTTGATCAAAAGAATTTCACGCAGAGCCCGCGACGCGCGCAGAGTTTTTTTACATAATATTTTTCTCTGCGATCTTTGCGCCTCAGCGAGAAAGTATAAATCATTCAGGTTCTTTACCACTCTCACAAATCCCCTCACCCTGAGGCACTTTCTTGAGCGAAAGGAGTCAACCAAAGTGTCTTAACAAACACAACCCTTACCCACTATTTACATGAGGTAAAATATGTCAAATCAAGAAGATTATCAGGCATTAATTAACATCATCACTGCCATTCCGGCTGAGGAAACCAAATCCCCAAACATGCCAATCGATGCTTTTTTACAGGAGGCTGAAAATCAATATCACTGGTGTCAGGATGACCAGACACTACTCACCAACGCCGGACTGGATTGGGCATTGGTTCAAGATGTTCCCATTCGTGCCGGTGCCTTGCGCGAGGCAGAATCTCTCTGGTTCAAGGAACGCTTTACCCGCGAAGATGCGGAAAAACAGTGGAACGAACAATCCCCGGAAGGCTATGATTTGCGAAACCGGCTGCTGCATGGTTTTCATTACGCCTACCGCAATCATGCGGATTTGAGTGGCCGTGTCTCTGCCATTGCCAATGGCAACGGCCATGCCGACATGATACAAGACCTGAATGATATTGCCGTTTTAGGCCAGCAAAATCTCGAACCGCTGCAGACCATCAATTTTGATGTGACCCAGTTGGACGCAGCCGCCACAACCGCAGACACGCTTGCCGACCTGCTGGCACAGGCAACCACAGACCGCGAGGAAAACAGCAGCAAAAGAGTCATCCGCGATCAGGCCTATACCTATCTCAAAAAGGCTGTGGATGAAATTCGAGTGTGTGGCCAGTATGTTTTCTGGCGCGACGAGCAACGCAAGAAAGGTTATAGCAGCCGTTATTTTAGAAGACATCGCTAACAAAATTATTGACAAAATGACTAAATTTTTCTTCGTTTTCGCCGGTGGTGTCCGCCACACTGCCGGCATTACGGGGAAAATGAGCCGCAGGGAAGCCTAAACCATGCGCAGGAAGGGTAAAACTCGCGCAGGGAAGCCTAAACCATGCGCAGGAAGGTTAAAACTCGCGCAGGGAAACCTAAACCATGCGCAGGGAGGGTAAAACTCGCGCAGGGAAGCTCAAACCATGCGTAGGGAGGGTAAAACTCGCGCAGGACATGCAAAAAAGTTTTTCCTTGATTACCAATGAAAGGATTGTAATCTTTGGGTGTTATCCAAATCTGTAGAAAACATATGTTAGATGTTCATCCGACAAAAACAAATATTATAAGGAGAAACAATAATGAAACGCATACTTCCCTTTTTACTTTCTCTATTGTTTTTATCAAATATAGCTCTTGCAAACGAGAAAACAACAGTGTTTGAAGGGTTTAATGCAAAAATAGTCTCTATTGTTGATGACATGACAGATAAAAAGTCTGGTGTAATATTTTTTGACTTTGGTTCAATTTACATAGCAGTTTATGGGCATAATGATTTCAGGGTTTGGACTAATAAAGATGATTTGAATTTCGCCTTTGATTCAGATCACTTGATTCGTGTCGGTAAAAACAAACCTTTTCTTTTAAAAGGACTGAGCAAAAGAAATAACCTAACTCCTACGAATAAAGTTGAAGCGGAAGCCGTTATTCAATCCTTAGCTAATGGTGAGGAGCTAAAGCTAAGGTACTATGATTGGCCTCGGCATGATAAAGTAGATAGAAAATTACAAAATACTAATGCCAGCTTTATATACTACAAAGCAGCCAAATTGTTTGGATGGAAGGATTTTAGAATATCCCCTGAATTATCGCCTGCCAAACTTGATGTTTACGCTCCAACTGACCCTACAAGCAAAGGATATGCGACAGCTACAGTCAAAGGGAATCGTAATTTAGGAATAAGAAAAAGTTTTGATAAAGATACCACAATTAAAGTTGGGATCAAACAAACCTTTGGGCTACACAAAGGGAGGTGGATTTGCAAATCAGTAGAACTTTCAGGAAATAAACATTTGATTATTCGCGACTCGAATGGAATTGTTGTTTTTAAGGAGGTACTTCCATCACACTATGAGAATGCAAACACTGGGGAAACATGGCCGGTTGGTAAAACTGCGGCTAAGAAGGCTTGGGAATTTGCACCATTAGGTAGTATTGAAATCGAAGGATCTTATGGAAAGAAAGTTCTTTTATATGGATTTCGAGAGTTGTGGCAATGGGGCGTAAATAACGCTGATTTCCCCTCACTTGAATAAACAAACATCTACTACGCTCGTCGTCGGGGATTGTGTGCCACGAGCGTGGCAAAGGCATTAGAGTTGGTAATGGTATTGACTTAAACAAATAGATTCTTCAATGGAAGGCTCACATGGATAATAACAGGCAAATTCGCTTTTTAATCCCGCCATTTTTCTTAGTCAGTTCGCTACTATTGGGAGCCTATCTGCCAGAAAAGGAGATCCTGAAAATTCTGCCTGAAATAAAGGAGTTGGAGAAACTCATTGCCGTAATTGCTACTGCGGGAGTCATCATAATAGCAGCCGGTTTTCTAATTGGCGTAGTCTCCGTAACAATCATGAGATTAATCAGTCTGTTTATCCGATTCGATTTAAAGGGTAAATATGATGCACCCTACACCGTGCGGGATATTGAGAGAATCTGGTCAAAACTCCGAGTGCACGATGACATCAAGCCCGGCAGTAATAATATTATATATGCGATCTCGACTTTCCAGAACACAGTGGTTGAGGAAAGAGTCCAGCATTGGTTAGGACGGCGTTGGAACGCTTTCCATGTATCAATTCACTCAGCCATTGCGCTACTATTGGCCTATGCTATTGCGCCAATGCTTGATATCCGATTCACTTGCTGCTGGCTTCTTTTCACATTGCCCATCACGGCCTTTCTCAGTGTGAACGGATGGATGGCTTTTAAGGAAACGAAAGATATGGTAGTGTTTCAAACATATCGAGATATTCCACCACCCGAACCGACGGGGAAAACTGCAAATCCCGAATCGTAGTTGGTAGGCTGGGTTCGTCTTTATGAACCCAGCAATTGGGCTGAAAACACGAGGAGCAACAACCATGAAGAATATTTTTCTCCACTCCGTTACGCAACTTAAATTTCCCAGTGATTGGCGACGGTAGGAAAGGATCGATGAAGAAATGACGTTTCAAGAGGTCATAGAAGAAATCATGTCATTGCCAGGGGGGGTTCTGATATTTGATGAAGGCGACGAAACAGCTCAAGGTACTGCTGAAGTTGAACATGTGTTTCTGGACATGTTCAAAGACAAAGAAAAAGCTGAAAAGGCCTTTTCTGTCTTCACTACGAGCAAGAAGAATTCTCTGGAGTTGTTAGACGAAGCTAAAATTCTGCTGAAGAACAAATTTTATGCGCGAGTTGTCGCCCTGGCAATAATGTCCTATGAAGAGCTCGGCAAGTCACAGATTGCTGCAGATTACTATTCAGGAATTTTACCTGAGTCTGAATACAAAAAAGCCTTCAAACAGCACAAAAAGACAGCTTATGCGAATAGATATGCCGCCATAGGCTCCCATGAAAAAGTGAAACATGGATATTTTATCGACAACAGTGTTGCAAAGACCTTTGAGTCAATTCGGCAGAGTGCATTATATGCTGATGAAAACAATAATCCCTTAGACAACTTCGATGAAGAGGATGCTTTGTTGATCATTAGGAAAGTTAAGGAGCATCATG
>JAJDAG010000129.1 GCA_029262005.1 Candidatus Zhuqueibacterota bacterium
AACTGAATTACTTTTCCTGATAAAGAACAAGGACCAGGCAGCAAAGAGCAACACCAGAATTGTTCCCGGATTAACAAACGTGATCACCAACTGTGGAATTTCAGGAAACCAATTACGAAACCAGCCAAAACTCAAAGTCAAAGTCAACATGGCAACACAAGTAAGCGTTGCAAACACAACAGACCAAATTGTGACACGCCGGCCCAATTCATTTTCAAACCACACACCGATGGTCCCGCGGCTGCGATCTAAATAAGGAATCAAGCCAAGTCCGATGAGGGCAATTGTTGGAATACCTATCCCCCCCATAAAGGCGGAGTAACCAACAAGTTCTTGCAACCCAAGAAAATACCACGGCGCTTTGGCCGGATTTTCAGGAACAGCAGGGTTTGCCGGCTCTTTCAGAGGTGCATCAAAAAAGTAAGCAAGAAAAAGGGTGACCGCCATAATCAACATAAAGGCGGCAAATTCCCTCACAAAAGCATGCGGCATCGAATCCACGGTATCTTCCGGGGCACCCGACTGGGGAAATCCGCGCCCTTTAACAACGGCCGCAAGAGAGTAAGTCTTGACCGAGGCGGCGGCGAATGTTTTTTCAGCAATTTCGTTTTTAGGCAACCCTGCCAGCAACTTTGAATCGATGACATCCGGGCGCGTAAGACCCCCATCCTTGCGAATGCGCCAAACATGCACAGCGACAAAAAGCATCAGCAACATAGGCAGGAAAATACAATGCAAAAAATAAAACCTGACCAGAGCGTCATTTCCAATTTGATCAGAACCGAGAAGCAAGTGTTTCTGCAATGCCCCAACATCGATTTGATCCGTGATACCGAGTGCATCGGTAATTTCCTGCGGTGAAGAGGCGATGTTGGTGCCAATGGTGACAGCCCAGTAGGCAAGTTGGTCCCACGGAAGCAAATATCCGGTAAAACTGAGCCCCAGCGTGAGCACCAAAAGCACCAGGCCGATAAGCCAATTGAATTCCCTGCCACGCTTGTAAGAACCCGTATAAAAAACGCGCGCCATGTGCAGGAAAACACAAATAACCATCAAATGGGCAGCCCATCGGTGGACATTTCTTACCAATCTGCCCGACGGCACAATGTAGATGATGTCCTTCATTGAATTAAAGGCATTCTGCGTGCTGGGCTCATAATAGATCATCAACAGCAAACCGGTTAGAGATAATGTAAAAAACAAACCGGCGGACATGACCCCCAGGCCGAAAGTGTAGTTCCACTTTAAGGAAAAACGATGAATCGTAACCGAATGGATGTGCAAAAAAACGTTGCTGAAAATGGCTTGGGCTCGCGCCCGGCTGGTTTCAGCAACACCGTGTCGGACAATTGATTTTCGCAGATTTCCAGGCAGACGTTTGAGATTGAGAAAATATTCGCCAATGGCACTAGGTGAAGTCGTTTTTTTTGTATCACTCATGCGTTTCTGATTGTTTATTGTTAGGTTCAAATAAGATTATGGTTAAACCACAAATTTTGTTCCGGGCTTCACATGTTTACCGCGTTCGACAACCAGTCTTCCACTGGCCAATTCCTGAATGTGATACCACTGAAGATTTTTTGGCGCCGGTCCTTGCAGGACCTTGCCAGACAGGTCATAATATGAACCATGACAAGGACAAATGAATTTTTTTTCATCCTTGCTAACAATGCAACCCAGATGGGTGCAAACTGCCGAGATGGCAAAAATACCTTCTGTGTCGGCAAAAACATAGGTCTGCTGATCCTGATAGTACTTTACCGAACCAGGAGGGAAATCTTCTCTGCGACCAATCTTAAACTTGCCCGATTTTCCAGGCATCAGTGATGGCAATGGCATTCTAAGCGTAGACAACAAAAAAGTTGCCAGAGACACCATTCCCGCGAAAACAGAAAATCCCCAGCCGAGAAATCCTCGCCTTGTCATTTCGCCATAATCTTTGTTTGGAGTCACGCTGCTATTTCCTCCATACTATAATTCTCCATTGTAATTGCTGCGGAGGGACATCGTGCTGCGCACAACCCGCATCGAATGCAGGTATCATCATCTTTTAAAATTGCCGAAAGGACATCTTCGGTTTCAACCACATCTTCGCGCAAGGTTGTTGGGCCGGCAAATTCAAGTTGGTCAAAACTTACAATCTTCAAGCAGGCGCTCGGGCAAATATCAACACAGCCGCCGCAAAGAATACACTTTTCACCATCAAAAATAGTGTTGATGCTGCAATTCAAACAACGACTGGCTTCAAATCTTGCCTGCGCCTCATTCATCAATAATTCCACCTGCTTCGATTGGCTGGAAACGCGTTGTTCCACCGGAAGCACCGGAAGCGTCGTTCTTTTACGAAATTCGTAGTCATACTCACGCGCATAATCCTTAAGCGGAACATGCAGCTCAACTGTTTCCGGGGAAATATCTTCACCCAGAAATTTAGTATAAATTGAACGAGCCACTTGTTTGCCGGAAGCAATCGCATGAATCATCAGCTTTGTGCCATAAGCCAGGTCACCTGCCACGTATAAATTATTTGCAGTGGTCTCATACGTCTCAGGATTGCATTTCGGTGCGCCGTTAGGAAGTAATTCAACACCATCCCGCTCCGAGTCAAGAAAAGACAAATCAAACATCTGGCCTATAGTCAGGAGCACTGTGTCACATTCAAAAGTTGTTTTGACGGAATCATCGAACTGTGGACTGAAACGCATGTTTTCATCAAATACACGTGTGCATTGAACAAAGGTAACACCGGTGACACGACCATCCTGAATATGAATTTCCTTGGGGCCAAGGCCGGGGTGAAGCATGATCCCTTCTTCGCTACCCTCAATAACCTCGATATCATCCGCAGGCATTTCCGCCCGGCTTTCGAGACAACAAATTCGGGTAATATTGACATTCTGCAGGCGCGAGGCAAGTGTGGCAACATCCCGTTGTGCCTTACGAATCACGCTTCTACCAACATCGAAAGCAACATTGCCGCCACCAATAACAACGACCCGTTTACCCAATTCAATGGGACGATTAAGTGCAACATCCCGAAGAAATTCAACACCACCCAGAACTTGCGGTGCATCAGCACCCGGGATGTCCAGCATCCGGCTCCGTTTGGCCCCCACAGCGAGAATAACAGCCTCGAATTCCTCACGAAGCTCGGGTAATGTCACCGCCTGGCCAACCGTGGTATTACAACGAATTTCAACACCCAAATCTTCAATAAGCTTGACTTCCGCCATGATGACATCACGCGGCAAACGATACTCAGGTACACCGAGATACAACATACCCGCCGGAACCGGCTCAGACTCAAAGATAACCGGTGAGAACCCCATTAGTGCCAAATCATGCGCCGCAGCCAAACCAGCCGGACCGGAACCCACAACGGCAATGCGTTGCCCTGCGGCTTTCGTAAAAGAACCGCGAGTCTTCAAATCAACTAAAAGTCTCGAAGCACCTGAGGGCAGATCCGGAAGGTTCCCCCCAACTTTTTCATGCAGCCAGTCCTTTATTCTGCTGCTTCGCTGCGCCCCGGTTTCCGTTCCGAAGTGCTCGGTCAAGAAACGTTTCAGCGCCCGAATTTGAATCGGATTATCAATTTCACCACGGCGGCATGCAGTTTCGCAGGGCGCACCGCAAACCCGGCCGCAAATTGAGGCCAGTGGGTTCGGGCCGCGCGCTATCAAATAGGCTTGTTCGAAATCTCCGGCAGCAATGGCCTGAATATAGCCCCGCGCATCGGTATTGACAGGACAGGCAGCCTGGCACTTGATCGTTTCAAACCAGTGCCGGCCGCCTGGAATTTCTGTCTGAAAATGTTGCAGGTTATTTTCGGCTGACATCGTCAACTTTGTGGATTACAGCCTTGGAGACTTGTGCCTGACCTTCTTCTGAAATAACATAAAAGTCGATATCAAGTTTGGCCTCACCTTCTGTCATGTCAGCGCAGGCATAGTAGCTGCCATCATCTGTGGCATGGACACCGGTATGAACATTGTCCAGTTTGAGGCTTCTTGTAACGCCGGCAACTTCGTCTTCCAGAGCATAATTTCCCTCTGCATCCAGAGCCGAAGCGATATGCGTCTCAATAGCAGCGATTACATCCGCGTCAGCAAGTGTTACTGCGACCATTTCTTCTGCGGCCTGCTCGCCCTTTTGTTCTGCCTTTTCACAGCCCGCGATAACAAACAGAGCTGCCATTACGAGAACCAACAACGATGATAGTTTAAACATTTTTCCCTCCTAAAGGTAAATGAATTGTAGTTGATGTTTTGATTCTAAAATTTGTAACTAACGGTGCAACTTGATCTCCACCTCGGTTGTTTTACCTTCAGTAACAACGACTTCTACCACATCTGCTTTATAGCGCCCATTCCAGGTAACCAATTTGTGTTTGCCGGGTGGAACGTTTTCAATGGTGAAAATGCCTTTCTTGTCACTCATGCCGAAATAAGGGTTTTGCAGCACAAAAATATAGGCCAGCATGGTCGGGTGTAGTTTGCACAACTGCGTATAAACCCCCTGAGTCTTGAAAGTGTAGCTGAGCTTCCCTCCCTGTGGCTTTGTGCCAAGGTCATACTTCTCATTATCCGGGCTGTAAACGTTGTGGTCGGTCGGATCCGAGTTAAGAAAATTGACAGTGGCGCCAGCCAGAACCTGAGTGTATTTGGGGATGAACGTACTGCCTTTTTGATCAACTCGGGCATCTTCGGGTTTCCAGTCACCTTTGACATTTTCAATGTAAACAGCGCTGTTTTTTACCCACCGTTTTTTCTTGTGAACTATTTTTCCTTTAATGGTGCCGCCGGCAAAAGCACTGCTTGCCATGAGCGTAATAACAATAAAAACAACCGTGTTTCGTAACTTCATTTCTTCTCCTTCTTTTTGTGACTATACGAAAAAGGTAAAAGAAAAAAAATGTTTTCTTTTACCTGTGACCAATTTACCGGCGACCCTGCCCGGTCAGTTCAGCGGTCAAAAAAAATAGCCCCACTTCCCAAACTCGCAAATTGAGTTTGAGAAGTGGGCTTAAAAAACTACCCGGCACTCACACAATCGCTCGTGACTTGAAGGTCATTTGCTTGAATGAATTTTTGTAAGGAGATTCACCCAACCTGACAACTTTACCAACACCAAGTTTGAAGCGATAGTTGTCCGAAATCGGATCCGGTACGCGTGGCGTCAACGAATTGGCCGGATTGTCCGTATTCAAAAAGTACATAAACGTTGTGCCCGGTTTGGGCACCTCCATGACCATGGCAACCGCTTTAACCTTGGCAGATACGAACTTGATGTGCCCACCCTTCAACAGGTTTGCAAACAGCAGGTCACTGGTGTCACGGCCGTAAAACCCGGACTTTTGTACCGGCACACGGTTGCTCTCAACGGACACATAGTCACCGCTTTCAATGCCGAGTCTTTTTGCATCTTCAGGGTTGATTTCGATGAAATTCTCCGGGAAACGATTCGTGATGTAAGGACGCCGTTCAACATCGTCAAAGCAAGACTGCCAGATTTCGTTGATACGCCCATTGAGAACCCAGAGTTCATCTTCCCTGGGTTTAACATGATCATAAAAGTCGCCAAACATCGACCAGGGCGACTTCATAAAGTTGGCTTTACCGGTTTGACTGTTAAACTTGGTAATCCACTTTTGCCAAACAGTTTCCTTCTCAGGCCCGGTTTCCGGCAATTCCAGCGTCGAGTCGTGCAGGCGTTTGGTGCCCACCAGCTTGCCGTTCTCAAGTCTGATTGGGCCTTGAATGCCTGTGGTCCCGTAGGAACGCAACAGTTCATGGCCTTTAAGACCTTGCCTTTTTGCCATTTTTACCAGAGGTTGATAGTTCTTCCTGCTGCCACGGGTGAAACGGGCGGCTTCTTCAAAAACATCATTGGACTCTTTCCAGTCAAAACCGCTGAAGCCCATTTTTTGGGCGATTTGCGATGCAATCCACCAGTCGGGCTGGGCTTCCCCGGGAGCGTCGTAGAACTTCGAGTATAGTCGAATACGGCGCTCGCCGTTGGCACGGGTAAAGTCACATTCGCCCCAGGTTGCTGCCGGTAGCACTATGTCAGCAAGCTCAGTGCCGATGTTCTTACGCAGGTAAATGTCCTGATCAACCAAAACCATACCACCGCTGTCAACACGTTTCTTTAATGTTTCAATAGCGTCCGTGACATCGGTGCTCGTTAGCTGATTAGGATTTCTGGTTATTTGATTCCGAAAAACTTCAGCCAATTCACCTGAACCGCAAGTACCAGCCGTCCAAGTTGTGCCGACAACATAGGCAAAGCGAACTTTGCCTGCCTGAACCCATCGATCCAGATCCAGCGGCTTTCTGCGACGACCGCCAAATTTTTCAGGTGATTTCCCAACAGGGTAATTTCCACCCTTAATGCCGCCACGCTGGTGACCACCAAGGCGTGAAATCATTTGCCCCGGCCGGTTTCCGGCGCCACACAACAAACCAAGCGAGGCGAACGAAGATGTGTTGGTGTAGTTATTTGACCAGTAGTTACCTTTTTCCAAACCAAGCGATGTTTTGGGTCTGGAGCCATCGGAGCGAGGTTTCGCCATCAGCTCAGCCGCCCACTCAATATCCTCAGCATCCACGCCACAAATTTCAGAGGCAAACTTCAGATCTGACTCTTTCTGGCTCAGTATCCACTTTTTAAAGTCATCAAACCCCTTTGTTTGGAAATTTCCCCAGGTCGTGCGCCACTGCCAGTCTGTGTTCCGGGTTCCCTGGCCAAAACCGGAGTCTGTTTCCCACTTATTGTTGGTATATTTCTTGATCCACTCACTATCTTCCCAACCGTTTTCAAGAATCACACGCGCAATTGCATTTTGCAAAATCGTATCGGTACCAGGATTGAGCCACAAGTGCAACCCGCCATGCTCTTCGGCAAAGGCAACACCGGTGGTCTTTCTCGGATTAATGAAAATCACCTTTTGCTGATGCTCGGTGATCGCCTTCATAATCCATTCATTCCAGATGACTGTCTTGGTTTCAAATGGGTCGGTTCCGGAAATAACCAGGGTGTCTGCCAGGTACCAATCTTCATAAGAAGCAGAGAAGTTATCAATGCCGACATCGCGCAATCCAGGTGTGGAGGGCGCTACAGTCGGATTGTCGTGCCATGCGAAAGCGGGGGTGCCAATACTGCGCAAAGCAAGTTTGGTGAGGGCGTAAGTATTTTCAAAATACTGATACGAAAACATTTTCTGCGCCCAGGAATGCTCACCATAGTTGGCAATAACATGTTTTGAGACTTCCGAAAAAATTGTTGTAGCATCATCCCAGGAAATGCGTTGCAATTTGCCATTTACGCGCAACTGAGGGTATTTCAATCGATCTTTGGTTGGCGTATTTTCGCTGTAACATTTTTGGGCAATGGCGCCACCACGAATTGAGTGGTTACCCCCTTTGTTCACAACTTCCGTCTCGGCATCCGGCGCCACGATGACATGGTGCGGTTTACCATTATGTTGAACAATATTGTGCATGTTCGGGCTGACCCACCCGCCTTTGTCAAGCTCGATCGGCAGATCGCGTCCAAAAGCATTTTGCTTTGCCTTAATGCCGCCCTTCTGGCCAACCGGCCAGCGATAAATCTTGTACCCACATGCCACGATACAATAGTCACAACACGTTGTGAGGACTTCTGCATCCTTTGGTGGCAAAGGGATGGAATCTATATGTTTTTGTTCACTCATTTTTTATTTCTCCTGTATCCTGTAGGTTATCGAACAGTCATTACACGCCCGGATTTTTAGCGCCGCCAAAAATCAAACCGGATACGCCGGTTGCGTAAATGTCAGCACCTTGCATTTCCAACACAATCTGCGGCAGGCTTTCTACCGCATGTCCGGCGATAACCATACCATGCCGTGTGAGGTCAAATGTTGTCAAGTGAGAAGGACATGGGCCGGCCACCTTGTGCTCGGGCTTGTAAGATCGGCCTAATAAACCGCCCATGTGGGTACAAAGACTGCTGAAAGCAACGATATCCTTGTCAGCCCCGACACCACCACCGGCCTTTTCACCGAGCTTAACCAAAAAACACTGGGCATAAGTGGCATCGTTATTGGGGTACAGAAATTCAATAGGTACATCCTGTTTCAGGTCTGCGAGTTTCGCAATCTTCTTCCTCGGATACTTGGCAAACAGGGCCTCTGAAGCCAGTGCCGAAGTGGCGCCAAAAATAGAGCTTAGTGCCAAAGTAGAAACCGCACTCGCGCCATAAAATAGAAACTGCCGACGATTAATACAACTTGGCAGGGCCGTTTCGACCTGTTTTTTTTGCATCAGTTCTTCTTTCATTGTGCATTCTCCACTTTTAGGCCATCGCCGCGATCTACGCCATAAGCCGGCAACACCGGAATGTCCATGAGTATTTCTTCACCACTCAGACTTTCGAGAAATGCTACCAGTTGCGCTTTCTCGTCATCCGTCAAACCAAGTGGCTTAAGGAGATCAGTTTTTGTGCTGTGACCGAAACCTTTGGCAATCTGATCTTCATCACCACCTTGATCATAAAAATCAACCACCTCTTCCAACGACCAGAAATTGCCGTTGTGCATATAAGGTGGGGTGTAAACAAGATAACGCAGCGAAGGCGTGCGGAACTTACCCATATCAACATCACGTTTAGAACGATAATACAGCCCAAGATCGGTCTTTGTTTTGCGATAAACTTCCTCAGGCACGCCTTTGGCATACTGCTCAAAGCGAAAGGTAATCTGCTTTAAGGCATCTTCTTCAAAAACAAGGTTTTCAGGAACGCCGAGATTGTAATATTTCTGATCTGTGAGCATTGGGCCGTTGTGGCACTGGGTACAATTACCTTTGCCTTCAAAAATCTTCATGCCTTTGACGGCATCTTCGGACATGGCATTTTTATCGCCCAATTTGTATTTATCAAAAGGGGTGTCGCGCTGCACAAGCGTACGCTCAAATGCTGCAATCGCGCGCCAGGCATCCATACCTTCAGGACGCTCTGTGCCGAAAACTTCTTTAAAACGTTTAATATATTCCGGGATCTGGCGTAAGCGTTCTTCCATCAAATCATCTTCACCGTTTCCGGCGACACCACCACGGGCAGCGCTCCTGCCCTGGGCCTCAAGGCTGCGGGCAGCACCCACCCAGAACAATTTGTCCAGATAAGCTGCGTTGATGATAGTTTGACAATTTCGCCAATGCGAGGTTCCGGGGTAACCACGGCAAATATCTGCGCCGTCCTGCCAACCAATGGTTGGATTGTGACAGTCGCCACAGGCGATAGACACGTCACCACCAAGGCGCGCGTCAAAAAAGAGCAGTTTTCCCAGTTCTACTTTTTCCGGCGTCTGCTTGTTATCAGCCGGAACCGGTGGGGCAGGTAAAGCCGCCAAAGCCGGCAAATTCGATTTGTCCTTCTTCACTACTGTGGAAGGCCCATTCATGGCCATCAGGCCCAACGCCATTGCCAGAATAAGTGGCACCCACAGGTAACCAATATATTTCCGATTTCTCATGATTGCATTCTCCTGAATGTTTAATTGGGCACTTCGCGCCAATTCTCGATAACCTGATAATCGGGTAGAACAGGAACCTCTACCGTGACTTCATCTCCGCTCAAACTCTGCAGAAACGCTACCAATGCCTTTTTCTCTTTCCCGGAGAGCTTTAATGCTTGGAGTTCAGATCCCTTGCCCCCACCGTTGTTGTAAAATTCAACGACATCTTCCAGAGTTTCGAGAGTACCATTGTGCATGTAAGGCTCGGTATTTGACACTTCCCTCAAACTTGGTGTGACAAATTTTCCGAAATCCTTATTCAATTTACTAACCACGAAATAACCGGGATCACGCCGCAGGTTGCTGTAATTGGGCACGCCGAGGAATTTCATGACGGAGCGAAAAGTGGTTGCACGCTCCGGGTCTGTCAGCAGGTCAGGGTGCTCAGGCACGCCGATCAAATGTGCCTCACTATCCGTAAACATCGGGCCATTGTGGCACTTGACGCATCCGGCTTTTCCCTTAAACAGTTTCATTCCTTTTTTTGCAAGTTTGGACATCTTGCCGGTATCAAAAGGAACATTCTTTGAGACCAAGGTTTGCTCGAAAGCTGCTACCGCCTTCAGGGTTCTACCAAAATTAGGCTCATCACCAAAGGCTTTCTGGAACATCTCAACATATTCAGGAACTTGTTTCAGGCGCTCAAACATGATGCGGCCATCCAAATTCATGAAATGCGTCTCCGTTACTTTATCACGCACCTGCGTATCACGATCATTTCCAGTAAGACGACCATCCCAATAAAAATAGCGCTTGTAGGCCATGTTCATTATGGTTTGGGTGTTGCGAAAATACTTTGATCCCGGATATGCCAGAGACAGATCTTTGCCGTCAGTCCAATTATTATTTGGCTGATGACAACTGGCACAACTCAGACTGGCATCGCCGCTGAGCCGAACATCAAAAAACAGCATCTTACCAAGAGCAACTTTATCCGGATTAGGCGCTTCCAGTTCTGGTAAGGGCCCAATATCAGGAAAAGATGCCGCTTCATTTCTGCTGTTCGTGCCCGGATGGGTAAACGCCATCAGGAGCAGGGCTGACAACAGCCCAAGCGGCACAAACAACCGGTTTCCTAGCCGTTTCATTTTCATTCTCCGTCGCTTGTGAATGTAAAATTATGTTTTCGATTTTCCCCGGTACCCAGCTTTATTTTCGCCTTCTGAGTGCCGAGGTTGGGATGCCAGGTCATAAGGATGTAATTGCCGGCAGGTATGTCCGTGATGTTGAATTTGCCGTCTTCCGCAGTCACGCTGTAATACGGATTATTGGCTACAAAAACGTAGTCGTGCATGAAATTATGCGCGTCGCACTCGATCTTCACAAAGGGGGATCCCTTTACCTCAAAGTCGAGATTGAGATCGATATTTTTCGGTTGGCCCTTGTTGAACATCGTGCGGCGCCCGCGTTCACCAATAAGTTCATAAGCATGAATGTTATGCAATACCGGATCACTATTTTTCACCAGGACTTTCTGCCCATTGTGAATAACACGGCTATTGACTATGAATTTCACACCCTTCTGATCGATCATACCTCCGCCTTTCAGCTCCGGCCAGTCTTTTCCCGCGCGAACCTTTTTTAAATAGACAACGGCCTCAGCCAGCTTGCCGTCCTTAACGACGACAACATCTATCTGCCGAACCTTGTCTTTAGTAAGGTCTGTATCTTTTGTCACCGCCATTTGGCGCGGTTTCGGGATCGCACCTGCAAATGAGACGACTCCTGTAATAGAACCACCCTCTTTGACGGGTTTGACCTGATATTCCTGCGCCCAACTCGCCGATGGCGTCATTACCACTAAACAAAGAACTCGTAAGAGTGATTTATTGGCCCATTTTCTGGCAACAGCTAAAAACATCAAAATGTACACCTTGACTCCCTCTTTAAAAATTGTAAGATATTGACTAATTGAATGAGAATTTTATGGGGAACAGAAGCAGCGCGCTTTAGGCCCGCTACTTCCGCTGAAGTTTCAATATACAACTTAGCACTCAAATTGCAACAGAATTTAGCACAAGTTGTGATAAATGAAAAAATTTCGACGCCCCTAATATTTAATGTTAAAGTCAAGTCTGAATCGTTTCGCCTCTTTGCTTCCTTCGATCATCTCAGCAATATAAAGGCGTGCTACCAAATTCATCTTTTGGGCGGGTTGATATGCAGCCCTGAGTTCAAAGCCTTGCAGATCGCTGGAGTCTGTGTGACCACTGCCAAACCGCCACCAGTCATCCTGAGCAAAGTTCGGAACAACTGCGAATCTCTCAATCTTGGCGTAATAGGCAGCGAGCAGCCAGTCGCCCGGACTTTTCAACTGACCCAAAGCTGCCTGCACAACAAAGCCCTTGGTTTGATCCTCGAAACCAGTCACTAAAGGATCCTCAAGATTCTTCATGAAATCAGCGCCGATTTTTACCGGCAAGTTGCCCGCCTTGAACTTGGCTTGCACACCCGCCACAAAAATGTTATGATCCATGCCGGCAAGGGTGTTGTAGGAGACAGAGTCCGCAGCGTTATTATTGAAAAGAAAAATGCCGCCGGCAGCAGTTATGGTTGCGGCACCGGCCTTAACGCTAAGCGCAGCTTGTGCCGCACTGAGCGATGATTTAAACAGATCATTGAAATCATCGATAATGTACTGGCCACCGGTAAAAGTCAGCTTGCTGCCTTCTCCGGCGATTTCTTTTGTTGTGTAAGAAACAGAGACACCTTCAGGGTTGACATCGTCATCCCAGAACATTTCATTTTGTTTCCAAAATGGGAAGCCGTTCTTACCGACCCAAAACCAGCCGTTCTCAAACTTATATTTGAAATAGGCCTTGTCCATGTGAATATTCTTCTTGCCAAAATCGTCACCAAAAGTCTGATGCGGGGACTGCTGGTCCGTGGGACTCCCAGTCGCCAGGCGTGCACCAACTTCGATATGCTCGCCACGCTTGTGGACCAAACCAAAACGGAACCGGTAACGTGCACGGTCGCGGTCATCCTTAGCCGTTACACTAAAATCCTTCTCATAGCGCAGACGTAGATCGCCGGAGAACTTAAGAGTTTCAGTCCCCTGGGAAAATACCCGACCGGACAAAAGAATTAGCATAGCGAAGACAGCAATCATTGTTGATAATGTCCTCATAAATCTCTCTCCTTCCTCAAAACAAAAATTGAATTAATTGAATGAAATAGAATTACAGCAAGGGCCAAACCAACATTGTTTAGGCAATTACCAGGCCATAGCCCCGGTCATGTCGGACAGAAGATACAAACAATTAATAATTAGTAAGATACCTTAATGGAAGTGGTTTACCGGTGTGTGCTGTGCCACTGTCCGACTTGCCGGAATTCGGGACAGCTACCGGATATCGGAAAATCAGTAAAGTTTGAGAGTCGACTAACGCTTGCCTGTCATTGTCAGGTATTCTGAGTAAAACATATTCCTGACTTCAATTCGGGATTACCCCAACAACAACTCTGTATTATTTTGAAAAAGACCTCTACGCACCCTGGCCTTTACCTGCCTCGTAAATTTCAAGGGTGATATCTGCAGCGCCATGCGTTGCTGCGAATGCTTCAACCCTTGCCACAACACGCTTTCGTACAAACTCAATGGGAATTCGGCCCAGACGTTCTTGAGCCGCATCAGACCAGGGCATCGACAGACTCACCTCAGATTCAGCCTCCGGTTGCAAAGTCGCTGTTTCAGGTGTACCGGGCATAAAAGGCATACCCAGACCACCCATTTCGCCGGAACCCAGCTTCGTCAGGACGGCCTCCACAACCTCCCGCGTGATGACCTTTTCCTTGCGTTTCTTCGCCTCCTCCTCAATGGTTGACTCTGCCATTTTTCGGACAAAATCCGGAACACGTGCAATACGCTCAGTCGCTTCCTCTGTCCAGGGCAAACCTTTTTCAGGAATCATATCGATATACATCTTGAATTTATCAATAATCACATCTTTTTTTTCTGTGCGGGCACCAAGATAGTTTTCGATTTCACCAATTACTTCCACTTTGCGAACGAGTTTTTTCATCTTCTGTTTGGCAACATCAAATGCCTCCATGCGCAAATCTTCAAACCCGAAAGATTTCACCACCTTGGCCACACGCAGCATGGATTCGTTGCGGATTTCAGTTAAAAAATTTGATGTGATTTTTACATATCCGCGTTCCTGTGCACGCAGTTCTGTTAATTTCAGAATGCCGGCGCGGACAAACGATGGTGCATTTTCGACCCGTGCAAGGGCGTCTTTATCCCAGACGACTTTTTTTGTATGTTGTTTTTGAGCCATTGGTTTCAATGTCTGTCAGGCATTGTCTAACTTGATTAATTCACAAATCGATAATTTACGGTCATAAATTATGAGTCGGTTTGTCACTCAGAAGGAGTCTTTGTCATAAAGTAAACTGTTGTGAATTATTCAGGCTAACTTCTCCCGGCATCGGCCCTTTCATGATAAATGACAGGGATTGTTTTTGGGCCAAGAATTCACACTGATATTCACGGACGCTTCCTGCCAAAATTACTGTAATCTATGCTTAATCCGTACCTCAAAGAGATGAATAACAAGTGCAAAACTTGTATCGGTTTATTTAATTTTAATCTCGGCGCCGCGGTGGCTGAATAGTAACAAAGTTAAAGATCCGGATGAGTGATTGATTGACTGGACAATTATTCTGTACTCCCGTGAAAAAAGATAGACAGCGCCCAACACTAAAGAGACTTAGATTTTTTTCCTGCTATCAATTCCAAAAAATCAAAATGGCCTTGGAGCAGAACTCAAGTCACCTAGAATCACAAGTATTTTAATTACCTCTAAAGTTGCCAGAATCGCATTAAAGCCAACAGAAACAAGAACAAGTTTATAAAAAAAGGCTGCAATTATTTCAGAATTAACTTGACATTCTGCATTACAATGGTTTATATTGGGTCAAAATGGGTTAAAATGGGGAATTTTTAATTTCCCGCAATTCTTATTTTCGGCTCACTCGACAAATGGAATACTTTCTGGGCACATTTGATTATGCAACTGATGGAACCGGCAGGCTCAACATTCCTGCCAAGTTCAGAAAAGTCTTGAGCCAATTGGGAGAAAATAACCTAATTATTTCAAAAGAACAAGATGAATATTTGACCATCTATCCATATAAATCATGGAAAGTACAAATAGGAGACAAGATCGCCGAACTTCCTCACAGTCATTCGAAAGCGAACCGTTTGCGGAGATTGCTGGGCCTTACCACGACCGAAGCTTCTATCGACAAGCAAGGAAGGGTCAACATACCAACCGACTACTATAAACACGCCGACATCGATAAAGACGTCAGGATTATCGGCTCAGTGGATACGATACAACTATGGAATCCTGATACTCACGACCGACTCTCCCAAACATCTGAAGAAAAATCATTGATAGAAGAATTCGAGGAATTCGGCATTTAATCATGTCAAAGTAGGGCTCATGTACCATGAACCTGTCCTAGTCAATGAAGTCAATCACTACTTGCTCAAAGACCGCAAAGGTTTTTACCTCGACGGCACGGCAGGCGGTGGCGGGCACTCTGAAGCGATTTTAAATCAACTCTCCAGCTCAGGTACTTTAATCAGCCTGGACATGGATGACGATGCAATCGAATTCGCCGGCGCCAGACTGAATAAATTTGGGAAACAGTCAACGATTATCAAAAGTAATTTTAAGGATTTCGACATTGTTCTTGCTCAGTTGGGCGTCAAACGGATAGATGGTATTCTTTTGGATTTGGGTGTTTCTTCGCACCAACTCAATGAGGCGGAAAGAGGATTTAGTTTCAGCCAAAATGCACGACTCGATATGAGAATGAACCGAACCCAAACATTGAGTGCGTTTGACATTGTAAATGAATGGCCACACCAAGAACTGAAGCGCATTCTCAAAGATTATGGTGAAGAGCGGCGGGCGGCTCAAATCAGTCGGGCCATTGTTAAGACAAGAGAACAGAACCAAATTGAAACAACCAGACAGTTAGCCGCCATCGTTACCGGAAATGTGCATCACAAGTACGAAGTAAAAACACTGGCGCGCGTCTTTCAAGCGCTTAGAATTGCAGTCAATGAAGAGTTGCGAAATTTAAAAGAGGCCCTTGAAAAAAGCATGCTGCACATCAATGAAGGTGGGCGCATTGTTGTTTTGTCCTATCATTCTCTAGAAGATAGAATGACTAAACATTTTTTTAAGCATGAAGCAGCGCGCTGCGAATGCCCCCCCCGGGCTCCGGTGTGCTTTTGCAATAAAAAGGATAGAGTCAAAATACTGACGCGGAAGGCCGTAACCCCGGGCGTCGAAGAATTAAGTCAAAACCCAAGGAGCCGCAGTGCGAAACTCAGGGCTGCTGAGCTCATTGCGGTTGGAGAGTAGTTGTGTCGCAATACGTAAAAATTCCGGTGCTCAAGGGCAGTGGAATCGTTCTCAAGCAGAAACAACAGCGCAGAAAAAAACGGACGAGTTTCGGCATTGTTACAATTATCATTGCCCTGTTTTCCTTCATGCTCACATTTGTCTGGCTTAAAGTGTCTGTCAACAAGAAGCTTAGGGAATTAAGAGCATTGCAAGTTAAACTTCAACATACCCAGGCACAAAATGAAAAATTGCGTGCCGAAGTAGAGCGGTTGGCAAGTTTCGGTCGAATACAAAAAATTGCCAAAACAGAACTCGGGATGGTTTTTCTCCCGAGAGAACATATCGTGGAAGTCACTGAATGAAGTTTACTGTAAAGAAAAAACGCAAATCCCGCGGCCGTGGGCAGCAATTGCAGGCCGGGCACTGGCGAATTCAGTTAATTCAAGTGGTTTTCTATTTCGTAGCAGCCGGCCTCCTGGTCAGGCTTGTGCACATTCAAGTGGTTAACCACGACAAATATGGAGCAATCGCACACGAACAATACACGCGGGAATATAAACATAAGGCGCCAAGAGGCTTGATTTACGATCGCAACCTCACCATGCTTGCACTTAACAAAGAAAGATTTGACCTTGGTGTGCACAAGCGCTCGGTTTCTGATCTAAACATTTTGTGCGCAAGGCTGGCCGGACTGCTGAATGTTGCTCCGGAAGTTCTGTTTGAAAAATTTCAAACCCAAAGCAGTTTTGTCGTACTTTTCCGGGATATTGACGAGGGGAAAGCCCAAATCATCCAGGCGCTGAAGATGCCTGGTGTCAAAGTAACAAAATCAACTGAACGACTTTATCCATTCAAGGAGACACTGGCTCAGGTCATCGGCTTTGCGGATATTGATGGTAAAGGTTTAAGCGGCATAGAACTTCAATTTGATTCAAAACTGAAGGGCAATGACGGTTGGAGTATTCTACAAAAAGACGCGCGCGGCAATAATATAATGCCCATTTCCTCACGGACCAGGGACAGTCAGAAGGGCGACAACATTGTTCTGACCATTGATCATGTTATACAAACCATAGCTGAAGAAGAATTGAGTCTGTCGGTAAAAAAATACAATGCGAAAGGTGGCACCGTTGTCATCACGAATCCGACCACCGGTGAAATCCTGGCTATGGCAGCGGCGCCCGGTTTCGATGCCAATCTTGCCAGTACAACCAATCCGGATGCCTGGCGCATTCGCGGCATTACAGATATTTTTGAGCCTGGCTCAACCTTTAAAATCGTTACGTTGATGCAAGCCTTGCGTGACACGACCATAGGAGCCGACGATATTATTTTTTGTGAAAACGGGAAGTACAAGATGTACGGGGAGACAATAAACGATCCCGAAAAACACGCCTGGCTAAGTATCGAGGACATTTTTATACATTCCAGCAATATTGGCACCGCAAAACTTGCTATTAAACTTGGAAAAGAAAAACTATTTAAGGTGTCGCGTGACTTTGGCTTTGGCAATAAGACCGGCATTGAGCTGCCCGGAGAACTTTCCGGAATCCTCAAAAAACCGACTGACTGGTCAAAATTTTCGCTGGCAGCGATGTCTTATGGGCATGAAGTGGCAACCACAGTGCTGCAAATGGCCATGGCCTACGGTGCGATTGCCAACGGTGGTTTGCTGATGAAGCCAGTAATCGTTAAGGAAATTCAAGACAATGGCGGCAAGCGACAATATGAATTTACACCACAGACCACACGCAAGGTGATGAACCCTAAAATAGCTGCCAAAATGTCTGCAATACTTAAAAAGGTCGTCGATGAGGGTACCGGCATTCAGGCCAAAATCCCCAACGCCAGCATTGCTGGAAAAACCGGCACAGCCCAAAAGCCACGTTCCAATGGGAAAGGGTACTCCAACACAGATTTCGTTGCTTCCTTTGTTGGCTATTATCCGGCAGAACACGCGAAGCTGCTCATTTATGTGACCCTCGACGAACCCTACCCAATTCACTCGGGTGGCAGTGTTGCTGCACCAACAGTCAAAAAAATGCTGAAACGCATTATGGAGGTTTACGAGACACCAAGGCCGGTACCCACGCCGCAGATGGCGAAACTGTCTCCACCAAATCGATGGACAGTCCCGAACCTGGTTGGACGACGCATCGAAGTGGCAGAGAAAATATTCGAAGAACGCGGCATCCAATATCGTACTAATGGAGAAGGAACTTACATAAAAAGTCAGGAAAACATGGACGCAGAAGATAAGATTGTACTCGAACTACAACATGCGGAAAGTGATTCATTGTACGGCTCAATGCCCAGTTTAATCGGGTTGTCATTGAGAAAAGCCATTGTCGAACTATCAATGCACGGCTTGCGCGCCAAAGTAGATGGCCACGGCCTGGTCACCGGGCAGCAGCCCGCAGCAGGCAGCAATATGAAAATTGGCAGCCGCTGCTACCTTGAATGTAAACCTGTTGTGTCGGTAAACCTGTTGGTTAACTAGTGATCGGCTGAAAACACAGAGTTTTTCACCATTTCAAACCCGTTGCCGGGAAGAGGAAGCTTGGGCGTGAACATTTATCTAAAATGACAAAGATGCAAGTTTTCGGTTAAACACTGAGCAGTTATTACAAATGTATGCCCAAATTTTGACTCTCAAGTCCTCTAAGCCCGAGTTTGTTGGTAAGCACTCCGTACCGACGGCGCCGGTGTCCGGCATTACCATTGACACGCGAGCGAGCAAGCCAGGTGAATTATATTTTGCCTTGAGAGGCGAAAACCATGACGGACACGCTTTTGTGCTCGACGCGCTAAAAAAAGGAGCGCCGGCTTGTGTGGTCGATAGAGAGTACTGGATAAAAAACAAAAATGATTTGATTGACAAGCCGATTTTCATTGTCAATGATACGCTGGTCGCGTTGCAGGAACTGGCAAACACGCATCGCAACCAATTCAGCGTGCCATTGATCGGGTTGACCGGCACAAATGGTAAAACCACAAGCAAAGAGATGATCGCCGCTGTGCTTAATCAGGCAGGCAACACCTGCAAAACGATGGGAAATTTTAATAACCACATCGGCACGCCATTGACTCTGCTGCGGCTTGACAAATCACATGAATATGCTGTAATCGAAATGGGAACAAACCATTTCGGCGAAATTACCACACTGTGTGAAATTGCAGAGCCGAACTTTGGGCTCATTACAAATATTGGCCACGGACACACGGAGCATCTACAAAACATTCAAGGCGTAGCAAGGGCCAAGATGGAACTATACGACTATTTATATCCGGACGGGGTGATTTTTGCAAATCTCGATGATGCCATGATCGCCGGTCAGATTGGCAAATACAAAGGCGCCATCACATTCGGGTTGGATGCGCCGGCCCGGATAAAAGCCGAAAGACGGGGGATGGACGAAAACGGCTTGCCGATGATGTCTGTGCAAGGCGAAGAAATTCGGTTGAATTTGATTGGCTCGCACAATCTTATTAATGCACTTTCCGCCGTTGCAATCGGCCTGGAATTTGGCCTGAGCATGGCGCGGATCCGCGAGGGATTACAAAATGTGGAATTGCCGCCAAAACGCATGGGAATCATTCGCAAACACGGCCTGACAATTTTAAATGATTGCTACAACGCCAATCCTGAATCCACTTTGGCCGCACTTAAAACATTGAGCGAAATAAAGTCAAGCGGGCAAAAATGGCTGGTCATGGGCGATATGCTTGAGCTGGGCGAGCAGGCTGCCGCCGCACATGCCAACATTGGCAGGGCCATTTCAGAGTACGGTGTTACCGGGGTCGTAGCCTATGGCCCCTTGTCAGCGAACATGGTTGCAGCGGCAAAAGCCAGCAGTCCGAAAGTTGATGCCACCCATTTTGCCGACAAGAGTCAACTTCTGCAATACTTGAAAAAGAATATTGGCAGTGAGGATACACTTTTAGTGAAAGGATCGAGGGGCATGCAAATGGAAGATGTTATCTCTGAATTGGTTGGAGATAAAAATTAAAAAAGGCAGGCAAATTCTATGATATACTATCTCCTCTTACCGTTACGTGATATAATCTCGGGGATCAATCTGTTCAGATATATCACATTTAGATCTGCAATTGCCGCTATCACAGCCCTTGTGATCAGCCTGTTTGTCGGACCGTATATTATTCGGAAGCTGAGTGAGATGCAAATTGGCGAACAGATTCGTAATGACGGCCCGGCGACTCATTTGAAAAAGGCCGGAACGCCCACAATGGGAGGTCTGATTGTGTTGGCAGCTGTGCTTATTCCGACTGTCCTGTGGGCAAAACTTGACAATATTTACATCGGGCTTATTCTCCTGGCAACCATCTGGATGGGTGCTGTCGGATTTATCGATGACTACCTCAAAGTGGTTAAAAAACTTAAAAAGGGCCTTATTGCCCGCTACAAACTTATGGGACAAATCGGGCTGGGACTCGTTGTTGGTTCAATTCTCTATTTTTCCCCGCAGTTTGAGGGCGTGAACACTTTAAGTACACTGCCATTTTTCAAAAACTACGAAATCGACTTTGGTTACCTGTACATTCCCATGGTCATTTTTGTCATAACCGCGACCTCAAATTCAGTCAACCTGACCGATGGACTTGATGGCCTGGCCATCGGATTAGTCGGCATATCGGCCCTGGCATGGGCCGCGATCGCCTATGTCTCCGGCCGAGTTGATTTCAGTGGGTATCTAAATATCATTTATTTGCCGGGAGCAGCAGAGCTCACAGTTTTTTGTGCATCTCTCATTGGGGCGTCGCTCGGGTTTCTCTGGTACAATTCATATCCGGCAAAAGTCTTTATGGGTGATACCGGTTCTCTGGCGTTAGGCAGCGCACTTGGAACACTTGCTATCTTATTGAAGAAGGAATTGCTACTTCTGATAATCGGTGGTGTTTTTGTTGCAGAAACGCTTTCAGTCATCATACAAGTCGGCTCATATAAATTAAGAAAGAAACGAATTCTGAAGATGGCGCCAATTCACCATCACTTCGAACTTTCCGGCTGGGAAGAGCCGCGCGTGGTGGTTAGATTTTGGATAATCGGCATCCTGTTTGCCCTGCTAAGCTTAGCCACATTTAAGATAAGATAAAAAATGGCACAGCATAAAAAAACAACATCTAAAACAGATACGCCTCTCTTCATGATCGTCGTTGTGCTTTGCGTCATCAGTGTTGTACTGGTTTACAGCGCCAGCTCTTTCAAGGCGCAGGAGACCTACGGAGACAGCAACTTTTTTCTGAAAAAACACTTTTACAAAGTTCTCATAGGCTTTGTCATCATGCTGGTTGTGGCTCAGGTGAATTATCGGTTTTGGTTGAGCATCTCTCCTGCCTTCCTCGCTTTAAGCCTGCTGGTGTTGATTTTCATGCTTCTTTCACCAGGGGTCTCGGAAATTCGTGGCAGCAAAAGATGGCTCAACCTTGGTTTTATTAATTTTCAGCCATCCGAGTTTGCCAGACTGGCTCTGCTTTTATTTTTGAGCCTGTCACTTTATGCTGCGAAACTGGTTTGGCCCAGATCAATTAAGAGTTTTCTCTTCCACCTCCTGATAATTGGTGCGATTGTAATACCGGTTCTTTTGCAACCGGACTGGGGCAGTGCCATCCTCACCGCAACGTTGGCGCTAACGCTTATGTTCCTGGCAGGTGAAAGAGTTCGCCACCTGCTGCTTCTGGGTGCGTTGGCCGCACCGTTTTTTGTCTTTTTTCTCGCAAGTGGCGGTTATCGGACAGCAAGAATTAAAAACTTCATTTCCGCCCTCAATGGCGAAAATGTAGCATGGCAAGCACAGCAGTCGCTCATCGCATTTGGTAACGGACATTTTTTTGGTCTAGGGCTAGGCAATGGTAGACAAAAATTTCACTTTCTACCTGACCCCTTTACCGACTTCATATTCGCAATTTTTGGTGAAGAACTCGGGCTGCTGGGCACCGTTGCCATTCTTGCTCTTTTTGTACTTTTATTTCGCAGCGGTTTAAGAATCGCGATGAACACACCGGACTTACAGGGAAGGCTACTCGCAACTGGTCTGGTCCTGAATATTGCTGTTTACGCTTTTACAAACATGGGCGTTGTCTTGAGTTTATTGCCGACAACGGGCGTGCCCATGCCCTTCATCAGTTATGGGGGCTCGGCCCTGTTTGTGAACATGTTTGCAGTGGGGGTTTTGCTTAATATTTCAGAGAACAGTGCTTTGGCAAAAAATGGTCATGCCGGCAACAGGCGAACAGGAAGCCGGCCGATCAGGATTATTCAATAGGTCGCAGGATGAACACACAAAAGTCAGCAACCGTGGTTATTGCTGGAGGCGGAACCGGTGGACACCTCTTCCCGGGCATTGCCCTGGCGCAACATTTTGTCGAAAAATACGGTGCGAAAGTCGTGTTCATCGGCACGTCGTATGGACTTGAAAACAAGGTGCTGCCAAAATTGCCCTACACATTTAAAAAAGTATGGATTCGCGGTTTGCAACGCAAAATAAACCTGTCAAATCTCTTGTTTCCGCTGAGGTTAGTAGTAAGCCTTGTTCAGTGTGCCATTATTTTTGCACATGAACGACCAAGCGTGGTTATCGGCACCGGCGGCTATGTCAGCGGGCCGGCACTCATGGTCGGTCTCCTGTTTGGTATTCCGACAGCCATTCAGGAACAAAACAGCTATCCCGGCCTGGTTAACCGGTTGCTGGGGAAACGGGTAGGCCAGATACATTTGACTTATGAAGACTCCAAAAAATATTTTGCCGGGCACCGTGATATAAACATTTCCGGCAACCCGGTGCGGAATGAACTCAAGCAAGTAGACCGGGCAGGAGCAGCGAGAAAGTTCGAACTAAACAGCGACCTGCTCACTTTATTCGTGTTTGGAGGCAGTCAGGGCGCCAGAGGTATTAACAACACGCTTCTGCAAGCGTTACCGGAATTGGCAAAGGTCAAAAATTTACAAATACTATGGGTTACAGGAACATCGAGCTTCGCAGAACTTTCAAAGGCTGCCGCTAAATTTGAACGAGTCACAATGCATGAATTCATTGAAGATATGGCCTCTGCATACGCGGCATCTGATCTGGTTCTATGTCGGTCAGGTGCCTCCACGCTGTCAGAAATCGCGCTGACAGGACTGCCGACTATCCTGATACCCTTTCAATTCGCCACAGACGGACATCAGGA
>JAJDAG010000130.1 GCA_029262005.1 Candidatus Zhuqueibacterota bacterium
TGGCTCCTTTTTAGGTTTTTTGCCACCTTAAATATAAACCCTTGTTTGTCCAATTCCAACTGAGGCGTTACAAAAGAATATATGATCTATCCAATGATAATTATTTAAGTAATGTCGATGTACATGGTTTTATCGAAAGCCCAGGTGTTAATTTATATAAATTACATGGTTCTGTTACTTATACCTACGACAAAGAACTTTTATTTAGTTCAAATGAATTATCTGGTGCATTTCTTCGTGATCCAGCGTTTTGGCATACTGTTTCGCTTAAAATCGCAACAAGACCGACCCTGTTTTGGGGAACCAATCTTGAAGATCCTAATATTATAGATTTGTTAAATCCTAAAACAGTAGAAAACAGGCCAAACTTTCCACGTTGGATTATCATACTTCCAGCAGAACAACATGATTTAATAGCTGAAGAATATTCTAGTAACGGGTATAGAATAATCAGAGCAACCACACAAGAAATGCTTGAATATTTTAGTAGTTTCTCCTTGGTGAAAAAAGAAACTTCTCGGCCGACTATGGGGAATTATCATAGGCTGTTCCCCAAAAACTATCTCAAGGCGATAATTGAATCTGGTTTTCCCTCCAGAGCAATATCCACATTCTATCAAGGCGACGAACCTGCTTGGAGCGATATATTTAGTGGAAAACTTCTTAACATATCATACTACATTCAAGCATTAGACAGGGTAGTGAAAAAAGAAAATACCCTACTGATAGGGTCTCCTGGATCAGGGAAAACAACATTACTAATGCAGTTAGCTGCAGCTACTGAGATTACAGGAATAAAATTTTTCTTTGACAGCATTGACATTGACCAAGCAACATTCTTGCTGAATAAAATAGAGAGAGAAAAACATGTCCTAATTTTTTTAGACAATCTAGGTGACAATATTGATGCCTTCAATATCCTAAAGGTCAAATCTAATATTACTTTTATACTAGCAGATAGAGATTTAAGATATGAATCCATAAAGCATATTGCCAAAATTCAAAAAGGGGAGATTATTGACATAAGTGATCTGTCAAGGGTGGATATGCAAAAAATCTGTGACAATATGGGGAAATCTCTACCAAGACATTACGACGAGAGAACTTCACTATTTGAGCTGTCCTATTCTGTATGGTCTGGTGGGAACTTATTTATTCGTATCAAAACATTAATCAAGCAACTAGAAGAGATAAGTGAAGAGCTATTAGAATTCTACACGTTGATGACCTATGTAAGATATACTGGAATTTTCGCGTCGATGGATATGTTGCTTTGTTATTATGCTGATTATACCGATCTGGATCACAAGACAATCTATGGCTTTCAAAATCAAATTTATTCCCTCATAGATGAAAATTCTCCATATCAAGATTCCCAACAAGATTATTTTTCCTTGAGAAGCAGAGCCTTCAGTGAAACCTCCCTTAAGTACCTTTCCCCGGTTATATTAAATAAAGTGCTCACCCATTTTCACAATAACGTACATCGTGGCATTATTAGGCGTTATGACATTTTTCGCCGGAAGGCATTTGATGCCGATATCACAACAAAGGCTTTTACCAAGGAAAAAGATGGTAAATCATTTTATAATCACCTCCTTTCAACAGATAATTCGCCTTTTATTCGCCACCAATACGCCCTCTATTTATGGAGAAAAGGAAAAGTGGCAGAGGCATGGTCAGAAATAGATTCGGCCTTTACAATAGCTCAAGGGAAAGTGTACAGCATAAATAATACCCATGCTTTTATATTGTTTGATACTAATATAAGCAAAGAGCCGGACGAAAAAGGAATATTAATAGAAACTCTTCAAAGGTCTTTTGACGTTTTAGAGAATTGTCTTAAGCATGACAAACGGAAGAGTTATCATATAATTACCTATGCAAGACAATCCACACAATATTATAATAAATTTCATGACGAGATAGCATTAGAATATATTACAAAAGCCTACCAACTCATAACCAGTGAATTATCAAAAGATCAATACATTCCGAAACCAATTTACAGGCAGTTTATTGAACTAAAAAAAGAAATTGAAGAAACAAAAATGCAAAAAGCCCAACAGTAACATACAGTTGAATCAGTGCACAGTGCCGATTTTTCAAGTATTTTAACTTCATTGCTCTGACAGGTTAGTTGCCTGACTCACGCGCCGGGTGCCCCGTACACAAAAAATTCAAAGTTGGGTGGCACTTGGCTTCAGCCAGTGCCTTTAGTGCGCTCGCTGTTTTGGGTGCTGGTTTTTTCTAACTTTTCGGTGCAGCCGACGCCTAATCAGCAGCGCAATTTTCGAATTTTTGGGTTCGGCAAAGTTTTGTTCAATTTTCACAGGTTGGTGCGTGTGCGTCGGCGCGGCTAACCGCTTTGTTATTGCCTAAAAAACAGTCTTCAGTAGATTGCAATTCGTCTTCTTGAATCCAACATTTGGGCTAAGCGCCATCAAAAATGAGTCGGCGGCACTTAAAAATGAGTCAAGTGCAGCGAAAAATCAATGCGCGTCTGCCAAAAATGGTAAACCGCCACGTAGAAATGATAAACCGTCACTTAAAAATGATAAACCCGCAGCCGGAATACAAAATAGTAAAGTGTCAGTCAAGAACGGCAAAATGGGGATTTGCCGGGTGTTACCCGTAAACAGTTGGTCGGTTGGGTTCGGCTTTTTGAACCCAATATTTTTTGTGCCGGCTCTACCTTTGGACGCTCACCCTGAAAATCGTCTTAACTTAGGCTTGAATCACGCCATCTTTGATGACAGGCTTGCCATCAACGGAAAGAGTGGGGTTTAGCACCAAACCTTTGATCGCTTGCAACACCTTGCCTTGCGCCTTGGTTGTTTTGTTCTCACCAAACGATATATGGATTGTGCCGTTTGCTTTCACATCTTCCTGCGCTGAAGTGCCTAAAGTAACAGTCTTGTTTGTTCCGACGCCAAGTTCATGTAACCTGCGACCATCATCACCGAATTTTCTAATACTCTTTCTAAGTAGTTCTGCCTCTTTTTTCCCTTTGATCTGACTAATTCGGCCCTTTTGAATATGCAGGGTAATTGGCTTTGCCAGTTTTTTACGATTGCCGGCAATACGGTCCAGGCAAATTTTCCCGTTGACATTGTGGTCGAGAATTAAACTTGCTTCTCCGGCTGGAATTGATGTGAGTTCGCCTGCGTTGTTTGCGAGGCCTGTTTGCGCGAAACCCTTGGTTTTATTTAACGCAATAGTGACTTCTGTTCCGGAGGGAGAGGTAATATGTAGATTTTTCGCAATTGAAAAAAGGTCTGCCAATCTGCGGCTCCGCATTGAGACGCGATTGAAATTTGCGTTTAACATCCGATCCAGGATTGCTGCTGATGCATTTTGGACAATGACCATGCGACACCCATCCTGTCTTGCTGGGTCCAATGTGTGTTCCGGGATATAGTCTGGTGCCAGCACCACACCCGCATCGGCGCTTTTTAGCAGGTTCAGAATTCCTGCCGGCAGGGGTTGTCCATTTTTTCTCTGGCGTGCACATTTGACCAGAACGATCTCCTTTGACACGCGTTTTGCCATAACCCAAAGAGATTCTCCCATTTCTATTAGAGATTCATGGCAGACAATGACAAGATGTTCTTGCGGCTTGAAATCCAGGCATGTTTGCAGCATGGTTCTGAGCGCTTTAGGAGTTTGACTGGTCATTTGAACATAATTCCTATGCCGAAAGATGTGTTCTAAGTAATATGGTCTGTGCAATGTTTGGCATGCACTGTAACGCTGCTTTGAAACAACAGTATTTTTTGACAGACCTTCTGCTCAGTTTCGGACTGGAATCGAAGTCGATGTCCCGATGATTGAACCGACAGTTCAGCTTAGATTTGTGTCGGTTCAGGACGTTAGCCGTGGTAAGTTAGCCCCGAAAATGATTTTTTGCTAAAGCAGTAAATCGAGTTTAATGTTGCATTGCTATGTGAGCGAATACCTTTGCGTCATTTAGTATATTCGCAATGGTTGCATATTCGTTTGGCTCGTGCAGGGTTTCGTCTTGCGTCGCCCAAACGACGGCATGTAAACCTGCCTGCCTGAAAAACGCAGCCACTGTACCGCCGCCGATGCCCATGGGTGTTGGCTTGATGCCTTTAATATCTGCAATGGCTGCAACGGTCGCTTCAACAACCGGCGCATCAACTGGTGTTGGGGCCGGCGCTTCGAGATCCTGTTCGTAGCATATTTTGATAGTAACATTGTGTTTCTGTTCTATCTCGTCACAGAGTTTTCTTACTGTTTCTTTAACTTCTGAAATCTGATAACACGGGAGAATTCGGCAATCGTAGTAAAAAACATCTTCACCCGGAATCGTGTTGATGTTTGGCACATTGGCTTCTTTTTTGGTCGGTTCGAATGTGCTTATCGGGGGTTCAAAAACCGCGTCCGAAACCGGATAGATATCATAAAGTTCGTTCAATTTAACGATCAGGTGCGCACTTGCGTTGTGCGCATTTACACCCAGCTCCGGTGTTGAACCATGCGTCTGTTTTCCTTGCACGGTAAACTTGAACCAGATGATACTTTTTTCAGCAACTTCCACGAGTGTTCCCTCAGCGTTGCCCGCATCCGGAATGATGATAAAATCATCCTTTGTGAATAAGTCCAGGTGATTTGCAGTGATATGTTGAATGCCATAGTGGCTGCCTGTTTCCTCATCGGCCACAAAGAGCAGTGCCATGTTGTGTTCCGGCTGTACATCGGAATCGATAAATCCCTTCATTGTGAGCAATGAGGATACAATGCCTTGCTGATTGTCTTCGGTGCCACGACCATAAATCTTGCCATCTTTGACTGCGACTGTCCACGGATCACTGTTCCACTTGGCCGGGTCACCTGGCGGCACAACATCCATGTGGGACATAATCCAAATGGTTTTATCCGTGTTTTTTCCTGCAAAGGTCGCAACAATATTGGGCCTATAGCCGGTTGGCGTGCGCTTGTCTGGCGCATCGTATCGTTGAATTGATGCACAGTTGAGTTCATTTTCCAGGTATGAAATGAGAAACTCAGCCTTCTTTTCTTCACCATCGCCGTTGTTTTCAGGGGAAAGTGCCGGCAGTGCCGTCAGACCGGTTTCTAATTTAATCGCCTCATCTTCAAGACTTTCAATTTGTTTACATACCCGTTTAAGCGCTGTTTTATCTACGTTCATGAATGAACCTTTTGCCAAACGATTGCTTTCGTTTGTGAAAGCTGTTTAAAGAATGTTTCCAGTCTGTCCCGCGTCGGCTCTACCTTTTGGCCAAATCGTTCGCTGAGCAGGCCTTCTATCTCGGCAACGGTTCTGTGGCCGTCGCATAGCCGCCAAACGAAACTTCCGACATCATCCAGGTTGATATGGTAATTCGGTTTTTTCATCATGGACATAAACCAGCGCCCCGGCGGATGGCTTCCGAATTTTGGCACGAGAATAACCGCATTTTCTGATTCGGGGTTGAGCCACTCTCTGCTTCTTTTGGGTATAAGCTCGAAAAAGTCAGGAGCCGGGGATGTTTTCACCGGCTCCCGCAGGTTGGTGCCGTTTTTTGTTATCGGACTATTCACTTTTTGCATTTTTCATGGGTGTCTTAGTCAATAGATAAATCAAGATTGCGAAGATGACAAGACCGAGCCAGGGTGTGGCGCCGGGAGATAAGTTCGCCAATGAAAAATCTCCATCGGACAGGCTTACACCTAAAACGATAAAAGCCAGGATAACAGCCATCAGTGATTCTCCGGCAATCAACCCTGAAGCCAGAAGGACACCGGTGTTTTCAGCCTTTGTTTTTTCCGCATCAGAGAAATTGTTTGCAGCCGCCTGACGGTCGAGCATGAATTTGATTATGCCGCCGACAAAGATCGCTGCGGTGGAACTGAAGGGTAAGTACATGCCAACTGCGATTAGCATCGGTGATGGTGCTTTGATTAGAATGAGTCCGATTGCAAAGAAAATACCGACGATGACCAGAGGCCAGGCCATTTCGCCGCCAACAATACCTTTGGCCATCAGTGCCATCAAACCGGCTTGCGGCGCTGGCAGAGCAGCACTGCCGATATGATAAACCTGATCTAACAGAGCGATGAGCGGCATGAGTACGGCACCGGCGACTATAACCCCGATAATCTCACCCATTTCCATGCGCCAGGGTGTACCACCAAGCAAATGGCCGACTTTTAGATCCTGCAACATGTCACCGGCGATGCCGGCAGCACAGCAGACAACGCCCGCCACAGCGAGCACTGCGGTGACACCTTGCACTCCGGTCACACCGATTGCAACCATCAGGATTGCGGAAATGAGCAAGGTGCTTAAAGTCAGGCCACTGATTGGATTATTTGAACTGCCAATCAGTCCAACCAGGTAACCCGCAACGGCTGAAAACAAAAAGCCGATAATTAATAATACCACGGTCAGCAACAACGAACCGAGCAGAGAACCACTGAAGTAGTGGTATAGGAGATACTGTGGAACGGCAAGAATTGCGATGGCAATCATTACCTTTTTGAAGTCCAAATCAATTTCAAGACGAGAAGCAATTCCGGTAGTTGACTTGATTTTTCCCAGGTTTTGTAAAGCCCTGCGGATGCCTTCAAATAATGAGGTACGCAGATTGTAAAGCGTATAAAAAGCCGCTACGATCATTGTACCGACAGCGAGCGGTCGAATTTGTCTGAACCAAACTTCATCGCTTATAGCTGTCCAACTGTTGGAAGCGGCAAATTCCTGCAATGTGGGATTTAGAAATACAGCAAGGGGAACCAACAAAAGATGTCCGAGCACTGAACCGGCGAACAAAACTGCTGAAATATTGAACCCAACAATATAGCCAACACCAACAAGTGCAGGCGAGGCTGAAGGCGATTCAAGTTTTATACCGCCATTGAAGAGCTTGCTGGAACCAAGGAATTGAATTTTTGACTGAGTAAAATGGAAGAACCGGTTTACGGAATCTTGTGCAATATAAATGCCGTTGCTGTTCTTAAATAGCTCAATCAAGGCCGCAAGGCCCATGGCGCCAAAGACATAGCTTGCGCCGGTTGCACCACCTTGACCGGCTTTTACGATTTCTGCTGCAGCGACGCTTTCAGGGTAGGGTAAGTCGGCTTCTTCCACCATTGTGCGGCGGAGAAGGATGATAAACATGACGCCCAGCGTGCCGCCGATGAGCATAATCATGGCGCCTTCAAGCAAATGCTCAAGCGTCCAAAGTGAATCCCAAACGCCGCTAATCACAAATGCGGGGATGGTGAAAATAGCGCCTGCAACAAGCGCTTCACCTACAGAAGCGGTGGTTCTGGCAATATTCTCCTCTAAAATTGTACCCTTGAAACCCCTTAGAGCTGCCATGGCTACGACTGCTGCGGGAAAAGTGGCTGCCACTGTCAGGCCGGCCTTCATCCCGAGATATGCATTTGCCGCACCAAGAACAATGGCCATTATAACGCCTAGAAAAACAGCTTTAAATGTAAATTCCTTGAGTTCTGACTCAGCCGGAACAAATGGTTTGAAATCCGAATTACTCATGTTTCCTCCCTCATGAAAGTACTGGATAGACTTACTGGACGTGCAGAGTTATGAAAATATGTGTGGTAGGTGGAAGAAGTATCCCTCCGAACTGCGGCCAAATTAAGGGAATTTGCCAAAAAAGTCAAGGGAAAAGTTGGCGACAGCAGCGCTGTCCTTTTTTATTTGATTTTTTTGAAAAATAGCCTTATATTATTTTTTTCAAAATATGGCAGCAAAATGGGGTTTATTAGAGATATTACACTCGGACAGTACCATGCTGGTCATTCTTTGTTGCATGTTTTGGATCCCCGTACAAAGCTATTGGCGAGTCTGATTTTAATGGTTTGCCTTCTTTTTGCCGAGCGGCCTGGTTCTATTGTTTTGCACGGTACTTTTTGTTTGCTTGTTTGGCGTTTGTCCGGTTTGCCGGGGCGACTGGTCTTCGGAAACTTGAAGCCATTTCTCTGGATTGTCTCAGTCACTGCCCTGGTGCATATCTTTACTGCTGAAGGCCGTGTCTTGTTGATTGTTCCTGTTTTCGACTGGAGTATAAGCGACCAGGGTCTTGCCAATGCGTTGGTTTATTCTGCCCGACTTTTGTTTTTGGTGTTATTTGCTGCTTTTTTGACTCTAACAACGCCGCCGACAGAGTTGACTGATGGTTTGGAAAAAATGATGTCACCACTTAAAAAATTGCGGCTGCCGGTGCACGAATTGGCATTGATGATGACACTCTCCCTGCGATTTATTCCAATATTGATTCGGGAGGCAGAGCGGGTGAAGAATGCTCAGTTATCGCGTGGGGTCTCGTTGGAAGGCCCGTTTTTGCAGAGAGTGCGGGCGTTGCTACCGATGATTTTGCCTCTTTTTGTTCTGGCCATGCAGCGCTCTGAGGAGCTTGCAGTGGCAATGGAATCACGGGCCTATTCCGGGGGACAAGGGCGTACCTCCTATCGAGAGCTTACTATGACGCAGAACGATGCGGCTGCCATCGGACTTGTTTCTCTGGTGTTTGTTTTCACGGTTGCCATGGGGTAATCGTTTCATCATGAGAAATATTAAGCTCGTGCTCGAATATGATGGCACGGATTTTTGGGGATGGCAGGTGCAGAAAAAAGGTCGTACTGTTCAAGGTGTGTTAAATGAGGCTGTCGAACAACTGCTACAGCATCAAGTTGCGATTTATGGTTCGGGCAGAACGGATAGCGGTGTTCATGCGCTAAGGCAGGTTGCCAACTTTAAAACTGAAAATCCACTGTGTGAGAACTCTATTCGTAAAGGATTAAATTCCTACTTGCCGGCGGATGTGAGGGTGCGCTCTGCGAATGCGGTTGAGCCTTCATTTCACGCTAGATTTGATGCTAAAAGCAGAGAGTATCGTTACGTGATTTCAAAGCGCCAATCGGCGATCGGTCGTCAATACGCCTGGTTTTGTAACTACAAACTTGATGTTGCCCTCATCAGGGAAGCTTCAGCATTTCTGGTTGGAAAACACGTTTTTAAAGCATTTTCCAAACTGATTGATAAGGAGGAGCATTATCTGAGCTGTGTTGAAAGGATTGATTGGGAGGAAGATGAGAATTTCATCATAATGGAGATCTGTGCCAGCCGGTTTCTGCATAATATGATAAGAATAATCGTGGGTACCATGGTTGACGTCGGCTGTGGTAAACTGTCGCCCGATGCGGTCAAAGAAATTCTACATAAAAAAAGTCGAAGCCTTGCAGGGTGTACAACACCTGCACATGGCTTATTTTTGTTAAGAGTAAACTACTAAAGGATGTTTAACAATGAAGTTTTTTTTGGATACTGCCAACCTGAAGGAAATAGAGCAAGCTGAGAGTATGGGGATTTTGGACGGGGTTACCACCAACCCAACTTTGATTTCGCGCGAGGAAGGGACGTTTAAAGACATGGTGTTGAAAATTTGTCAGGTTGTGGATGGTCCAGTGAGCGCAGAAGTTATTTCTACTGAGTTCGATGGTATGATGGCTGAGGCGCGAGATCTGGCTGCATTGCATGAAAATGTCGTTGTCAAAATTCCCATGATTATTGAAGGGTTGAAAGCCGTGAAAGCGCTGTCGTCCGAGGGAATCAAGACAAATGTGACCCTGTGCTTCAGCCCCAGCCAGGCATTGATGGCAGCGAAGGCCGGGGCGACTTATATCAGCCCGTTTGTTGGCCGTGTGGATGACATCAGCGGCGTGGGCATGGATATTATTAGTGATATCCGCATCATTTATGATAATTATGGGTTTGAAACAGAGATACTTGCTGCAAGCTTAAGACATCCGTTACATGTTGTTGAGGCTGCGCTTGTTGGTGCTGATGTGGCAACACTGCCGTTCAAGGTCTTCGCGCAACTGATCAATCACCCGCTGACCGAGATTGGCCTCAAGAACTTTCTGGCGGATTGGGAAAGCGTTAAGGACAGAGTAAGTTGATTACTATACTAGGCAATTACTTCATGAGCAAAGTCAGAACTGTATTTTTATCGTTTATCCTTTGCATCCTGCCATTTGGGTGTGGTCATTCTGAAGACGAGATGTCAATTCAGGAATTGGAATTACAGGCGCAGCCTGGCACCCAGGCGGAGCGCGATCGCGCTCCGGATGGTATCGTCACCAGCCGTCACAATGCGATTACCCGGGCGGTTGAGAAAGTCAGCGATGCTGTTTGCGGTATCAACGTAACGCAGATACGCGAATCTCGCCGGGGTTCATATTATGATGATCCATTTTTTCGTTACTTCCTCCCGGATCTGATTCCACGGGAAGCAACCAAAAGTTTGGGCTCGGGTTTTCTCATTTCGTCGGATGGTTATGTGTTGACCAACGAACATGTTGTACATAATGCGGCTGAAATTGTCGTGTCTCTTTCGGACGGCTCCAATGAAAGTGCTGAAATCATAGGCACCGATTTTGTGACCGACCTTGCATTGATCAAAATTAATGTAAAAAATGCCCCTATCATTAAGTTTGGGGATTCAGACAGCGTGTTAATTGGCGAGTGGGTTATTGCACTGGGTAATCCTTTTGGTTTATTTGAAATAAATGCTAAGCCAACCGTTACAGTTGGCGTTATAAGTGCTATAGATCGTGACTTCGGCCGTCAACGAAATACCCGCGTTTATCAGGATATGATTCAGACCGACGCGGCAATCAATCAGGGCAATAGTGGCGGCCCGCTGGTGAACGGCCTTGGTGAGGTTATTGGCCTGAATACATTCATTTACACCGGAGGCCAGTCCAACGCCGGCTCCATTGGTCTGGGTTTCGCAATCCCGAGTAACCGGATCCTTCGTGTACTCGATGACCTGAAGAAACATGGAGAGGTTAATCGCAGTTGGACGACCGGGTTATCCGTTGAGGATATTCCCCCCATGGTAGCTCGTTACTATCACTTGAAGTCAGCGGATGGTGTGATTGTTACAAATATTGGTGGCAAAAGTCCGGCCGCTGAGGCTGGCCTTGAGGTTGGTGACGTAATTATTGAAGTAAATGGAGCAAAAATTCAACGCGAAAAAGATATCTGGCGCATAATTGATAATTCGGATTTGCGCGGAGGGGATCAATTAAGGTTGAAAGTGTTGCGGGATGGGAAGGCGTATAATGTTTCACTGGAACTACGTGAGGTAGAAGATTAGCCACGTTTTTCCGCAAACAAGTAACTTATAAGTAATTTTGTATTTCTGGTATCGGGATTTGGTATGATTGAGCGGTATTCGCGTCCTGAGATGGCGCAAATCTGGAGTGACGAAAACAAATTTCGCACCTGGCTGAAAGTCGAGGTGCTCGCCTGTGAGGCCATGGCTGAATTGGGTGAAGTGCCGTCTGCGGCAGTTGCAACAATTAAAGCAAAGGCAAACTTCGAAAAGAATCGCGTGCTTGAGATCGAGGAAATTGTCAAGCACGATGTTATTGCTTTTTTGACCAATGTGGCTGAGTATGTTGGCCCGGATAGTCGCTATATTCATCTGGGTATGACTTCGTCTGATCTGCTTGACACATCCCTGGCGAGTTTGATGCGTGAGGCTGGACTCAAGTTGCTACAGGGGTTGCAAACACTGCGAGAGGTGCTTGCAAAACGGGCTGTAGAATTTAAAATGACACCTTGTATTGGTCGATCTCATGGCATCCACGCTGAACCGACAACCTTCGGCTTAAAGCTGGCGCTCTGGTATGATGAAATTGGTAGAGGTATTGAAAGGCTCGAAAAGGCCATTGTGACAATTTCTGTCGGACAGGTTTCCGGCGCTGTGGGGACTTTCGCGCACATTGACCCGCGTGTCGAAGTGTATGTCTGTGAGAAACTCCATCTCAAACCCGCCCCGGTTTCAACGCAGATAATTCAGCGCGACCGGCATGCAGAGTTCTTGGGGGTTTTGGCTCTAATCGCTTGTTCTCTGGAGAAATTTGCGTTGGAAATCCGGAATTTACAGCGAACAGAACTGTTGGAGGTTGAAGAATCTTTCACAAAAGGGCAGAAGGGTTCTTCTGCCATGCCGCACAAGCGCAATCCTATCAGTTGCGAACAGATATGTGGCATTGCACGACTTGTGAAAGCCAATGCCGCTGCAGCGCTCGATAATGTGCCTCTCTGGCATGAGCGTGATATCACACACTCATCTGTGGAACGTGTGATTATTCCTGACAGCACGATTGCTCTGGATTATATGTTGCACCGCTTTACCCGTGTTGTTTCAAATCTCGTAGTCTACCCAGAACACATGATGCGCAACCTGGAGTTAACGCATGGCCTTATCTTTTCCCAGGCCTTTTTACTATCCCTGACGCGCGCCGGCATTACCAGAGAACAAGCCTATCAGGATGTGCAAAGATGTGCAATGAAAGTTTGGGAAGAAGGTGGAGAATTCAGCGAAATCCTCAAGGCAGATGAAAATATTCTCAAGTACCTTTCAGCAGAACAGATAGATAATTGCTTTGATTTAGAAAAGAATCTTCGTAATGTAGATTATATTTTCAAGCGAATAGGTCTGTCCAATTAACTATAAATCAACTATTGGAGCAATGTTAAATTGAAAGAAAGTAATCTGAAAAAGACAAGCATGCTTTATGAAGGTAAGGCTAAAATTGTCCATGAAACAGATAAAGAAGAATTCCTTATTCAGGAATTTAAAGACGATGCTACGGCTCTTGACGGGAAGAAAAAGGGCAAGATCAAGAACAAGGGTGTTTACAATAACCAGATTTCGGCTCATCTTTTCAGCTACTTGGAGAGTTACCACGTGGTGACACATTTTGTCGGGCCCTATTCTGATAATTCTATGGTCATCAAGCGGCTTGATATGATTCCAATTGAGGTTGTTATGCGCAACATTGCAACCGGGAGCCTGGTTAAGCGTTACGGCGTTAAAGAAGGCACTGAGCTTGAGCATCCAATTCTGGAATTCTATTTGAAGGACGACGCCAAACATGATCCCCTCATTAATGAGGATCACGTTTTGGCATTTGGCCACGCAAGTGAAGATGAAATCAAGCAAATTAAGCGCTTCGCTCAAAAAATAAATGCCGTATTGAAATCATATTTCCATCGTCGTAATATGTATCTCGTGGACTTTAAAGTTGAATTTGGCCGCGGCAAGTCTGGGCAAATCAAGCTGGGCGATGAAATTTCACCAGACACTTGTCGTTTTTGGGATACGGAATCCGGCGCAAAACTCGATAAAGACCGCTTCCGGCATGACCTTGGCAACGTTGAGGAAGCGTATGCTGAAGTTTACAAAAGAGTATTTAAATAGTGGCACGTGAAGGGCTTGGTATAATCATCGGAATTGTGTTGTTCAGTTGTACAATCATTGCCGGCGCCATGGTTACTCAACTCGTGTTTCTGCAGGTGTTGGGCATTGTAAGCTTGTTGCTAACCGGACTGACAATCAATTTTTTTCGCGATCCAGAGCGGAAAACACCCGATGAGCCGGACATTATAATCGCGCCTGCAGATGGTAAAATCATTGAAATTGTCGATGAGCAGGAACATGAGTTTCTTAAGTCCGGGGCAACTCGCGTAAGTATTTTTATGAACGTGTTCAACGTGCACGTGAATCGGATTCCTATCTCGGGAAAAGTCGAATATTTTCGCTATCAGCGCGGCTCATTCTTAAAAGCGTACAAGAGCGAGGCAGGCGATATTAATGAGCAGACTATCATTGGTATTGAACATGACACGCGGCGTGTGCTTTTCAAGCAGATCGCAGGTTTAATCGCGCGACGAATCGTTTGTGACGTCCGGGAGGGAAACAATGTTAGCATCGGAGAACGGTTTGGGATTATTAAATTTGGTTCTCGGGTTGATGTCTTTCTGCCGAAAAATGTTGAATTAAAAGTAAGTCTCAATCAGAAAGTCCAGGCTGGGGAAAGTATATTAGGAGTATTTAGCCATGAAATATGATAGACGGATCGTGCCAAGTATCTTCACCATGCTCAATCTATTCTTTGGATTTTTTGCAATTATCAATGCTGTCCAAGGCAAATTTGTAACCGCATCCTGGCTTATTTTGATCGCCGCGGTATGGGATGCTATGGATGGAAAAATTGCACGATTGACCAACACTTTCAGTGAATTTGGCGGGCAGTTTGATTCTATCACAGATGTCGTGTCGTTTGGTTTGGCGCCGGCGTTTTTGGTTTATCAGGTTTTTTTGTATAAGCTGGGCCCGGTCGGTCTGATAATCAGTTTTTTCCCTTTGCTGTTTGGTGCAATCCGGTTGGCGCGTTTTAACGTCAACGTGGAGGGCTGTGATGAAAAAGAGAATTTCACAGGACTGCCAATTCCGGCAATGGCTGCGACGTTGGCCGCATACGTAATTTTTAATTATGACCTTTGGGAGGGACTGCGCTACGCGCACGCGCTTATCCCCTTGGTGCTATTTCTCAGCTTCTTGATGGTCAGCAACGTGGAGTATGAGGCCTTACCAAAATTCACCTTTAAAAGCGGTACGCGCAACTCAGTGCTGTTATCTCTGTTGATAATTGGCCTGAGTACAGCCGTTTTTCTTCGGGAAAAAGCCATGTTTCCTTTAGTAATAGGGTTTGTTTTTTATGGTTTTATGAAGTCGGCTCTTTCGCAAAAAGAAGAAGTTGAAGAAGATGAAGCATTTGATGTTTCACTGCCGGACTGAAGGATGATCACTGCAAAAATAAATGTGACTTTGAAAAGCGGCATCCTTGACGCACAAGGTAAAACGGTACAACACGCGTTGCATAATCTTGGTATTGAAGATGTTGCAGAAGTGCGGATGGGAAAACTTATTCTGCTCACGTTCGGAGATATTTCAACAGAAGAGGCTATGCGATTGAGTGAGGAAGCTTGTAAAAAGATGCTGGCCAACCCTGTTATCGAAGATTATGAAATAGAACTTATTCATCGCGAGTCTCATTAGCGAAATGAAATTTGGTGTTATTGTTTTTCCCGGAGCGAATTGTGACCATGACTGCTATCATGCGCTGAAGCATGTGCACAAGCAGGATGTGGAGTTTATCTGGCATAAAGAAAGTAGCCTGAAACAGTTTGACGTCATTGTTTTGCCTGGTGGATTTTCATATGGAGATTATTTGCGCACGGGTGCCATTGCCCGTTTTTCTCCTGTGATGAATGCCGTTTGTGATTTTGCGAATCATTCCGGGATTGTTTTAGGAATTTGTAATGGATTTCAAATTCTGTGCGAGTCTGGTTTGCTGCCAGGGGCTTTGATGCGAAACAACAATCTAAGGTTTGTTTGCGAGTTTGTTAACCTGCGTGTTGAAAATGCGGAAAGCAACTTTTCTAACCAATGTGACCGGGGTGAGGTATTAAACATTCCGGTTGCACACGCTGAAGGGTTGTATTACGCAGATGCCTCAACTTTGAGCGAACTTGAGGCTGACGGCCAGGTGCTTTTTCGATATTGTGATGCCAGTGGGGATATTACGGCTGCTGCTAATCCAAACGGCTCCTTGAAAAATATTGCCGGAATTATGAATAAGCAAGGTAATGTCATGGGCATGATGCCACACCCGGATCGCAGTTATGAGTCGGTTCTGAGGTCAGCAGATGGTGCAAAAATATTTGATTCGGTCATCAATTTACTTCAATAAGTTTGATATTGACATTTGAAAGGGGTGTGTTAAATGGCTAGGAAACCGATTGCCCGTGTTGTACTCATTATTATACTCGGCGCGATGATCGGTTCGCTTTTCGGGCAATTGCTTGCACTTGTTCTACCCGAAGGCGTTGTTAGAGAATTTTTCCTGCGGGAGGCAATTTTCAGTCTTGGGCCAGGCACGCTCGGCATTGGATTTTTTGACATCACACTCGGATTTAAAATAATTTTCAACGTCACGGGATTTATCGGCGTTGTTGTAGCCATTTACATGTTGCGCTGGTATTAGTTGAGAGCAGAATTTTTTTTAGGAGGTGACCCAAAGTGGGCTCTATTGGTATGCCGGAACTGATCGTGATTTTTATAGTGGTACTGATGCTGTTTGGCTCCGAGCGATTGCCCGAGTTGGCAAAAGGCCTGGGAAAAGGCATTCGGGAATTTAAGAGAGCAACGAATGAGCTGAAGAATGAATTGGATGTCGAACCAATTCAAAAGGAAATCGAGCAGGGAATTAAAGGCAGTATTGACGAAATAAAGGACGATCTGGACAAAACGGTGCACGCGGCCCAGGATCTCGATAAAAAGACAGGCGATAGTAAGAAATCATAAAGGAGACCATCATGGGTTTCGGACATTGGGAAATTATACTAATTGTATTTGTGGTGTTGCTTTTATTTGGTGGAAAAAAGTTTCCAGAAATGGCAAAAGGGCTTGGGAAAGGGTTGAGAGAATTCAAAAAATCAGTTAAGGAGCCGGAAGCGGAGAAGCCCCAGGTTGAATCCACTGAACAGAAGAAAAAGTAAAAATCGGAAATTCTGAAATTCGTATTGAAAGCATTAGACAAGCCCGCGAAGGTTTGTTGCGCGGTGAATGGTCGTGTGTAGACCTGACCGAGACTTATTTAAGCAATATCGACAAAGGCGCTCATTTGAACGCCTTTGTTTTTTCTATGGCAGATCGAGCCCGCGCCAGAGCTGCTGAAATTGATGGGCGCATCAAAACCGGTGATGCCGGTAAATTGGCTGGTTTGACTCTCGCAGTCAAAGACAACATTGTAATCAAAGGAGAGCGGGCAGGTTGTGCATCTGCCATTCTTGACGGCTACGTTTCGCCATATAGCGCCACCGTGATAGAAAAGCTGGAGGCCGAAGATGCCATAATAATCGGCCGAACCAATATGGATGAGTTTGCCATGGGCAGTTCGAATGAAAATTCCTGCCACGGTCCGGTTAAAAACCCCAATGACCCAACGAGCGTGACGGGTGGTTCTTCCGGTGGTTCTTGTGCCGCGGTCAGCGCTGGAATGGCTTTGGCAGCGCTGGGTAGCGATACAGGAGGCTCTATTCGCCAACCGGCCTCATTTTGTGGCGTGGTAGGACTTAAGCCCACTTATGGCCGTGTTTCCCGTTACGGGCTGGTAGCGTTTGCATCCTCATTTGATCAAATTGGCCCAATCACTCAGAACGTTGCTGATGCAGCGCTGTTATTAGAAGTCATGTGCGGGCTGGATCTAAAGGACTCAACATCATCGCCCGAGTCTGTGCCTGATTTCACCAATTCCGTTGGCCGGGATATTCAAGGCCTGCGCATTGGCCTGCCCAGCGAGTATTTTGGCGAGGGACTCAACAATGAGGTGAGGCAGGCCATCGATAACACGATTGATATCCTAAAACAACGGGGAGCCGCAATTGTCGAAGTGTCCCTGCCACATACAGATTACGCTATTGCTGCTTATTACGTGCTTACCACAGCAGAGGCCTCTTCAAACCTTTCACGATACGATGGTGCCCGTTACGGTTTTCGCGCTGCTGATGTCAGCGATCTGGATGAAATGTATATCAACAGCCGAAACCAGGGTTTTGGTGAAGAAGTGAAGCGCCGCATTATGCTCGGCACTTATGTCTTATCAGCGGGTTACTACGACGCTTATTACCGTAAAGCGCAGCAGGTACGCACCCTCATCAAACGTGATTTTGCCGCCGCCTTTGAACGGTGCGATTGTTTACTTACCCCGACTGCCCCGACAACCGCCTTCAAAATAGGTGAAAAAATCGATGATCCGCTAACAATGTATTTGTCAGATATTTATACAGTTTCAATAAACCTGGCAGGATTACCGGCCATCTCCGTGCCCTGTGGCAGCGATGAAAACGGTTTGCCTGTGGGTGCACAAATTGTAGGCAATTATTTTGATGAAGAAATGTTAATTCGGCTCGGACACCAGGTTCATTGCCAGGCTGGGGAAAAGTCAGCTTGAAATCTCATTGTATTGAACTTGGCAAATCATAAATTCCACCGGCTGGTGGCCATTTTAATCTGCAATAAGTATTTTCATACACTTCTAAACAAAATTACTTTTTTAGCATGTCTATTCTCAAAGAAAAATACGAAGCCGTGATTGGTCTGGAAGTGCATGTCCAATTGCTGACCAATTCAAAAATTTTTTCAAGCAGTAGCGCTGCATTTGGGGGGGCGCCAAACTCGAAAGTCGATCCGGTGTGCCTCGGCTTGCCCGGCGTCTTGCCGGTGCTCAACCGGCAGACAGTCAACTTTGCCATGCGTGTTGGCCTGGCCACCAATTGTAAAATTGGCCGGCACTCTATTTTTGCGCGCAAGAATTATTTTTATCCGGATTTGCCAAAAGGGTATCAAATTTCTCAATTTGAAGAACCGGTTTGTGAGCATGGATATCTTGATTTTGAGGTGAATGGCCAGATGAAGCGAGTCGGAATCACCCGGATTCACCTCGAAGAAGATGCCGGTAAATCAATACATGCAGAAGAGTTTGTGGGTAGTGACGAAACGCTCGTTGATGTCAATCGCTGCGGCGTGCCATTGGTAGAAATTGTTAGTGAACCGGACATTCGCCTGGCAAGTGAGGCCGTAGCTTATTTGGTGGAATTGCGCCGGATCGTCCAGTATCTTGGCCTCTGTGATGGCAACATGGAGGAGGGCAGCTTGCGGTGTGATGCGAATATTTCTATTCGGCCTGTTGGCGGGACAGAGTTGGGCGTTAAGACCGAGCTGAAAAATATGAATTCCATCAGTGGCGTTGAAAATGCCATAAACTATGAGATTCACCGGCAGATTGAACTGCTGGAAAGTGGCGGCGCCGTGACCCAGCAGACGCTGCTGTGGAATGCGGATAAAGGCATCGCACGCGCGATGCGCAGTAAGGAGTATTCTCACGATTACCGTTATTTCCCGGATCCGGATCTTGTGCCGCTTGAAATTAGCGATGCCTGGTTGCAGGAAGTGAAATCAGCTTTGCCGGAACTCCCCAGGGCGCGTAAAAACAGGTTGATTGCTGAATACAAATTGCCTCAATACGATGCTGAGGTGTTGACTGCCACGCGGCCTTTGGCAGATTATTTCGAGGCTACGGCAGGCGCTTGCGCTGACGCAAAGGCAGCCAGCAACTGGATTATGGGCGAAGTGTTACGATACCTAAAGGAAAACGAGATTACCATTGAGGCTTTTTCTGTGCCTCCGGGTGAAATCGCAGAACTTCTTAATTTGGTCGGAGATGGAACGATTAACCTGAAAGTAGCCCGAATCGTCTTTGGCGCAATGCTCGAAACCGGCAAGCGTGCCGCAGTCATTGTTAAAGAAAAAGGATTGGTGCAAGTTTCAGACACAGCGCAGATAACTGCGCAGGTACGCATGGTTCTTTCTGATCACCCGGCCGAAGTTGAGAAATATGTGGCTGGCAAAGAACAGGTTGTAGGTTTTCTTGTCGGTCAGGTGATGCGGGCCACGCGCGGCCAGGCAAACCCCAAAATCGTCAATGAAGTATTACGAACAGAGTTGCAGGCGCTGGCTGACTCATGAGTGTTTGCGATTATTAAAGTTATTGACATTTCCCTCAGAATCATTTACCTTTATCAGTCACATCCTACCAGTGAGTGGTTCTGCACTCACAAGTATTCTAACAACCTTTAAGGAGGGCATCATGAAGAAAATTCTGGTAGCAGGTGTGTTGGGAGGAATAACCGTTTATATCTGGGGCGCTTTCTCGTGGATGGTATTGCCTTGGCATAATGCAACCATACCGCAAATGCCTCAAGGCGCTACTGTTTCGCAGACTTTAGTAGACTTGGAGGTGGGCTCAGGTGTCTACATGTATCCGGAGGAGGAACACGCTGAGGCCGCACCCGTAGCCGAAACCAAGCCCGCTGAACCCGCAGAAGCAACAGAGTCTACTATGGCTGAAATGGCCTATTCTGAAGAGAGCGCAGAAGCGGTAGAAGAAAGCAGCAGTGAGATTGGAGCGGCTGAAGCGCCTGTTGCTGAAGCTGTGGTTGCCAGCAAAGAAGGCGTTGGGGCTCCGGCCGCTACTGAAACCACCGGCCCTGCCAACAAGCCTTACATTTTTATGCTTTACGTTGCCGAGGGCTTTGATGCGGCTGATCCCACACCATTTATCAACGGCTTCATCCTGGCTTTCGTTACCGCAAGCCTGGCAGCCTATCTGCTTTCCTTGGTCATGGGAAGTTTCGCCGGGTTTTCTCAACGTTTGACATTTGTTGTACTCATTGGTCTTTTTGCCGCACTGGTTTCACATGTGTCGGCATGGAATTGGATGCTGTTTCCAACCAATTACACTGTGGTAATGGCGCTTGATTTGATTATCGGTTGGGCTTTGGCCGGCGCTGTTATTGCGTGGATTATCAAGCCCGAGGAGGCTGCAATAGCATAGCTTTTCTTTAAACGCCCAGCACGACTGTTAAAAAAACCGCTTGCCTTGAAAGAGGCGGCGGTTTTTTTTTCGGGTTCAATGTTTCTATGAATTTGCAAAGTAGCAATAACCGGTTACAGACGTAAAAAAACAACGTC
>JAJDAG010000014.1 GCA_029262005.1 Candidatus Zhuqueibacterota bacterium
GTCAAAAGCGTAACCCGTGATGCCGTTGTGTTTTGGGTCCATTTCCGACTGAGCGTGCTCGTGGCAGGTCTGGCAATCGAAGATTTTACGGTTGCCTGGATCTGTGTGGCACTCGAAGCAGTCGTCCCATTCATTGTTGTGTTTACCAGCAAAAATGGGAAAGAATTGTGTGTCGTGATTGGTAAAGTCTCCTTTTTCTCCTGTGGGATGGCAGAGCAGGCAACTTGCGCTGTCAAAAACATAACCCGTGATGCCGTTGTGTTTTGGGTCCATTTCCGACTGTGCATGCTCGTGGCAGGTCAGGCAGTCGAAGATATTGCGGTTTCCTGGATCTGTGTGGCATTCAACACAATCATCCCATTCGTCGTTGTGCTCTCCGGAGTAGATTGGGAAGAACTGGCTATCATGATCATTGAAATCACTTTTTTCGCCGGTTGGGTGGCAAGTCAGACAATTGCGACTGTCATAAGCATAACCTGTCATACCCTTATGTTCCTTATCCATTTTCTCCTGATTATGCTCATGGCAGGTTAAGCAAGAGAAGTCATTGAAGTTTCCTTGTTGAAGGTGGCAACTGCTACAACTGTCCCATTTTCGGTTGTGCTCACCAGAGAAAATGGGAAAAAATAATGCGTCATGATCCGGCATGCGGGCAGGTTGCCAGGCGTTCATTTGATGGCAGGATTCACAGTTGGTTGAAAATGAAGAAGCCACATGATCCGGTGAAGGGACTTCCAGATATTGTTGTCGATGACAACTTTCACAGGTCGCTGCACTCAAGGCAAAATCGTTTTCAAGCGCAGTCGTATGGCAACTTTGGCAATCAACCAGAATATGTCTGCCAAGTAAAGGAAAGCGCGTTTGGATATGGATTTCCTCGGCATCAAACTTTTCCCACCCGATTGGCGAGTGGCAACGTTCACAATCGTTGCCCAACTTGGCCCGGTGGACATCCTGATGACATGAAGCACAGTTTTGTTCGATCTGCTTGAAATCTGCCACATCGTGACAAGAAACACAGTTAGCGTTTTGGTGTTTCCCCTCTAATGGATAGTTTGTTTTGCTGTGATCAAACCGAATTTCATTAAACGATATGGGCACATGGCATGTCTCGCAAGCAGACGGGACCACCTTATGCGGATGTCCAGTTTCTTGCAATCCCGGAGAAGGACTTCCCAGGTTTGTCGAAGGCAGTGCCCAGCTTGTAGAAATCCAGATTAAAAACACCAGAGTGAATCCACTCGTCCGGTAAATTCTTTGGTTTGGCAAAGCGCGTTCCTTGCTAAGTTCAGATTCGGCATTCATTGTATGGGTTCTTTGTTTGCAGTTCAGAGCATCTTTTTTAACTAATCAACTACAGTTCATCTATTATAAATTCGTTTTTTGGCGTTAAATTTATGGCTTTGTAGCAAGGGCACTAAGTGCTTTTAGCTCTTTTTTTGTTGGAATAAAAAATTCTCACTGGCTAACGCCTTGGTCATTATCTCAATTTTTTCTGCAGGTGACATGTTTCGCATGCAGGGTTGATTGGTTTATAAAGAGTTAAAATTGCATTAGTGACATTGACTGCTATATGACACCGCTCGCATGCTACATTGCGATGTGCCCCCTCCAGTTTAAATCTCGAATCCCGGTCATGGATGAATTGCAAAATAGACCACCCGGATGACTTGTGGCAATTCTCACAGGCCTTGACAGGGTTGTTCCTGGAGAATTGGCCGAGGTGCGGGTCCTGATGGCAGGCTTTGCAAAGGATTTGTGAAAAAATAAATTGGCGCACTTGCGCACCACTTTTAGCTGTGACCATTTTGTGGCAGGCTACGCATGGCGTGGCGAGATGCGAGCCGGTTAGTGGAAACCGGCTGGTCTTGTGCTCGTCTACTCCGAACAAGGTTGGAATAAACCCTTGTTCATTATGGCAACTTTCACAGCGACTTCCACCCTCTCGGAGTACGAATTGCTTTTCATGTATGTCCTGATGGCAATCGCTGCACTGTTTAGACTTAATCGGTTTGAGCATGTCGCCGCTTTTGTGGCATTTGACACAGTCCAGGCCGACATGTCGCCCGTGAAGTGTAAAACCGGTCTGAGTATGATCGAAAATCGTTTGTCCGCGATTTTTCCAGCCGTTTTCATTGTGACAGGATTTACAATCTTGTTTAAATTTACCCGCGTGCACATCCTTGTGGCACGCTACGCAAGAGTCGAATTGCAAGGGCAGCAACATATTACCACTTGTGTGGCATTTATTGCAGGTGACTTGTTTGTGTTTGCCCAGCAACAGAAAATCTGTCTTTGAGTGATCAAATTTGTTCGGGTTTATTTCCCGCCAACCACCAGTATTATGGCAGGACCGGCAATCATTGCCGAACTTCCCTTGATGCTCATCTTTGTGACACGCCACACATGAACTGAATTCTATCCGTGTGAATTTTGCAAAAGTGCCCTGAGTACCCGGCTTTGGTAGAGAAGGATGACATTTGGCGCACTCAACGTTCAGGTGTTTACCAGTGAGTTGAAAGTTGGCTTGATTGTGATCGAATTTCGAAGCCGGCTTCCAGGCTTTTTCAGAGTGGCATTTGCGGCAGTTTTTGTCCAGTTGCATTTGGTGCTCATCCTTGTGACAACTGCGGCAACTCGTTTTCAGGCCCAGAAAACTTTTGTCGAGGTTGATTTTAGGCTGCAGTTTCTTTAAGTCAACCTGAATAAGCTCCGGCTTGTGACATTCATTACATTCTAGCTGACCATGTTTACCGTTCAGAGTAAAACCGCTTTTTTCATGCTCGAAATTTTCTTGCCCGTTCGCCCAATGAATCATTTGAAATTTTCTTCCGGCATGGTCACCGTGACATGAAATACAAGATTCTCTATCCAGAGTGACGGCTTTGTAGTGCAGGCCTCGCTTTGCTTTCAAATGAAGTTTTATTTCCAAGTGGCAATCGAGACATTTTTCCTCACTGGGCCCGTGACCTAGCTCGTGACATTTTACACAATTCGTCAGACCCTCAAGAAAAGCATGCGGTCCTGCAAGTTTTCCCGGGGAAATTTGTGTGCGGCACTCGGAAGCGAGCACAAATTGTCCAAGTACTGTGGCTGCAAACAATATTATAGTATCTCTGTTGCCTTTAAGCACTGCACACCTTCTTGAATTTTCTCAAAATACCCAGCGGTAGCCGAAAAGAACGGCAACAGAGATATGAACAAACATGATAATGATCATAACATAGGCAAAGGGTTTGTGGATAACATGCCAGTAATGAAAAATCTCATGGGCTATATTCAAAAATGCTCTCTTCCGCAGAAGTAGTGATTTTTGTTTAGCGATGTGCAAAATATGCGCGATCTCTGCCGCCGGAATGTGCGTATTTTGCGCACTCAAGGCGCGCCGAAACTTTCTGAAAAGGAAGGGACGCTTCATATCATTTAAGATGACTAGGAAAAATGCGGACAACCCACGGCTGGAATCGGCAAGGTGCGCACCTGAGATTTGGTGAATTTGACTTTGTATTGCATCGGAGACATGAAATTTCTCAAAGAGCATTTGCGTCATGCTGCGATCCTGTGATTTGATCTGTTCCAGGGTCAGTTCCATGCCGGATTTGTCTCGGGGAATTTGCTTGTAAATATATCGCCCGAAAATGCCGCTAAACATGACTGCAAGCATTGAAAAATAACTAATTGCGACGATGCCGTTGAACTTCATTGCGGTGTGCAGGGTGATTAGTATGGGGCCCATAATGCCGAAAAAGATGTGTACATCCAACCATCGCCGCATGCGTCCGAATCGCAAGCAGAGCAGTTCGCGTTTACGGGCAGAATACAAAAATAGCAGCAAAATCATGCAACTCCCAATAATCCCTAAACCATGTCCCCACAATCCACCCGGCTTTAAGATTTGATGCAAAGTATCGTGCGGGCGCTCAACTGTGGGTAGCGAGTAATAGTGCCAGCCAAAGCGGGCAACGGCCAGTGCAAATACAATCCCCGTGCCATAAAGGCTCAAAATAAACGTGCGGTAAAGTACTTTTTTCATTTTTCTCCAAACTTTGTTTCAATTCGAATCCCCAGTTTTTGTAAGAATTTTGTTGGTAACTCACCACCAGCGAAGACAAAAACATAGTCCTCCGGAATTTCATTCATCCCGTCTTCATGGCTGAGAATGACGCTGTTGGACCTGATTTCCTTAACATGTGAATTGAAAATACAGTGCACCGCGCCGGACTGTATTGCTTTTTCAATCCTTGCCCGATTTTTTTCTTTAATCCTGCTAAAAACTTCTTTGCGATATGAAAGGGTTACACGCGTACCTCTTTGTTTTGTCAGGGCCAGAGCGGCTTCTATCGCGCTGTCGCCGCCGCCAACCACGAGTACCTGTTTTTTTTGATATTGCTCTGGTTCTATGAGCTTGTATGCAACTTTTGTTGAATCTTCGCCCGGCACACCAAGTTTTCTCGGCGTACCCTTGCGGCCAATGGCAAGCAATACGCGTTGTGCCAGATATTCGCCCTTCGACGATTTCACACGGAAATGACCGTTCACACGCTCCAGGTCTTCTAACTTTTCAAATGTGTTAATTTGAATGTCTGCCTTTTTCACAATTCCCTGCCAGAGCTCCAGAAGCTCTTTTTTTTGGATTTCACGCTGCTTGTATTTTCCATAGAGTGGAATTTCCATTGGATGCGTCATCACCAGTTTTTGCCTGGGGTAGGTTAATATCGTGCCGCCAACATCATCCTGCTCCAGAGTGATGTAGCGCAGACCTTGTTTGCTTGCCTGCAAGGTTGCAGCAAGACCAGCCGGGCCTGCACCAATGATGGCAACATCGTAAACTTCCATGTTGCTATCGACCAGGGTTTTCGATATATATTCGATGGCCTCTCTTCCTTGAGTCATGGCGTTGCGTATCAACCCCATTCCACCGAGTTCACCGGATATGTAGAGTCCGGAAACGTTGGATTCGAACGTTTCCTTTACATGGGGAATATCGACACCACGCCGTTCGGTGCCAAAAACCAGGTCAATGCCATCTACCGGACAGGCAGCAAAACAGGCGCCGTGGCCAATACATTTTGTTGGGGTGACCAGCACGGCCTTACCATTAATTAATCCGAGGATTTCGCCTTCGGGACAGACTCGAACACACGCTCCGGTGCCAATACACCGATCCGCATCGATCGTGGGGTGAAGTGAAACCGGTTCGATAAGGCCGGAAGATGTCGCCTGCGTGAGTTTGGCGCGTGCAGAATTTTCTTTTTTGTTGTGTCGAATTACATAGATTACGGGGATAAGTACGGTAATTGTAATTGCAACCAGATAGATGATGTGTTCATACATTTGCTGTTTTTCCCACTGATAGCGATACTCAATTTCACGAATAAAGGCGTTTGCGAGTGCAATAATTGAGCCGTTGTGCTCGAAGATGCTGCACCTATTCAATTCGCCATTCAAATGAAATCCAGTATTTTACTGAGCTAAGATGAAAAATCAATGCTGCCCTTTTTAATGATGTTGTTGAAAAAGCAGCTTTTCGAGAATTTTGGTCTTCTCAAAGATGAATTCTTTTTTTAATTATTGTCAACAGGGGCAAAACTTTGTCAAACAATAGTAATACTATCTTAAGTAACAGAAAACAGATAAAAACATTAATAAACCTTGCTATTTGTGATGGATTTGAATATTTTCTGCCAAGTAAATTCCAACGCAATTACTTGATGGAGGTTTGTCATGGAAAAGAACAGGCTGTTTTCGTTTGCTTTTTTTCCCACCTTTCAAAACAAGGATGAGTTCTTTCAAAAAATCACTCAGGATGAGGAGCCGCTGCGAAGAATATTGAATCTGTATCTGCTGCTCAATATTTTTTCGTTTTTTTATGGTGTTGTGATGGGGAGTTACCATGGTGTTTTGCAAGCTCTAATTGCCGGGGTAAAGGTGCCCCTGCTTTTTTCCTTAGCCTTATTGATTTGCTTTCCGGCATTTTTCATAATTCAGTTTATTCTCGGTTCCAAACTGCGATTTGCCCAGATGATTTCCATTGTTCTGTCGGGACTTGTTTTGACGACGGCAGTCATGATTTCGTTTTCGCCTATCATTGTGTTTTTTCTGCTGACCGGTAGCAATTATTATTTTTTGCAACTGCTGCACATTTCAATATTTTTCCTGTCAGGTTTTTTTGGTATGAAGACCGTTATTGATGCACTCAAATTTTCTTGTGAGAAAGCCGGAGTCTATCCGAAAATCGGTGTAGACGTTTTTCGATTCTGGGCTGTAATTCTCGCTTTTGTTGGAATTCAGTTGGCATGGAATTTCCGGCCTTTCCTGGGAGACCGTGGCCAGCCGTTTCAGCTTTTTAGAAAATATGAAGGCAATTTTTATACAGCGCTCGTCTATTCCTTTAAACAACTGGGGCGTTCTGAAAACGGCAAAACAAGTCATACGGCGAAACCGCCAAATGTGCTAAACAGGTACTCACCTCTCGATTCTCTGCTGCTGCCAATACCAAAAATTTTGGATGGGGAGGACGGAAATTGATGAAAACCGACATCATGACTCTGGAAGAAGTTGCAACGTACCTTAAAATGAAGCCACAAACAATTTACACCTGGGCTCAGGAAAAGAGAATACCCGCAGCCAAAATCGGCAAAGAATGGCGTTTTAAAAAATCTATCATTGACGAGTGGTTTGCCGAGTACATTGACGATAAATTCAATGCTCTTATTGATAAAGCAAAAAGCAAGAATCAGGATTCCAGTGAATAGAAAAGGGTGCAACAAGCTGGATATTATTGATAGCAAACATCTGGAGACCAGGGTGTCACGAAAAATGCGAGGGAAATTGACGGAAGCATTATCCGCCAGGCAATAGGGCGGCTGCTTGCCGGATAGCGGGTTGCACCAGAATAGACTATCTGCGCTCGGTGCTGTATAATTTCGAATGCCCGGACCCGCAAAGATACAATCTCAGGTAGAAATTACAAGTTTCGTGCCGCTGTTAGAATGGGCGATTGTTATCCATTATGTTGCTGTTTGAGCAATTTTCGGTAGACATAGTACCACGGTCGTCCCATTTCCAGCTGCACTCTTTATGGTTACCCGGCCACCAAAATCTGCAACAATACTTTTTACATTTGACAACCCCAGGCCGGTGCCATTTATTTTAGTAGTCACATGCGGCTGAAACAACCGTTCCTGCAATTCTGCTGGAATACCGATTCCGTTATCCCGAAAGGTGATATGGACATCATTCTTTTCGATATGAGTCCTTACGGAAATAACGCCTGAAGAATCGACGGCATCAAGGGCATTGTGCAAAACGTTTTCAAAGGCGCGCTGAAGCTGAACGCGATCGGCCCGCACAAGTGGATTGCCCGGTTCCAGAGCGATTTCGAAACCAACATTGGCGCCGGAAATTCCGCGGTAGTTTTCACAAATATGTTCGAGCAGCTCATTTATCGAGACATTGCTTATTTTTGTCTCTGGTTTAAGGCGTGAATAGCCGCGCGCCAGTTCTTCCAGATAAGCTATGCTGTCCAGGATAGACATTTTTCGTTCAATGAAAATATCCGCCAGTTTTTCGGGTTCACTCTCAGCGACCTCCTGCCAGTGCCGCATCACATTTCTGATGGGTAAAAAGCCGTTCTTAATATCGTGATTAACCTGGCGGGCAATTTGTGCGAATGCGGCTTTTTTTTCAGCGGCGGCCAGTTTTATGCGATTGTACCTCAGCCTTCGCTGCATGTCGCTCAGTGCGCCATTTAGAACACCCACTTCATCATTGCCAGCCGTTTCGAATTTGGCATTCAGTTTGTCCAGTGAAAGCGTGCTGGCCAGGGCAGTCAGGCGACGTAGCGGTTTGGTTACTGAATGGGCTACCCAGATCGCCAGAATAATTGCGATAATCAATCCTGCCACGGCGATGGCAATTATGTTCGTATTCAGAGAAGTCAGTAGGTGCGTTAGCTCTGTTCTCGGGTGAAAGAGGAAGATGTTCGCCAGCCCAACGGTCGGTTGCCCAATGAACGGCAGTTCGAACCTGCCAATGGTGTACCCGGATTTGGTAAAGGTTGCTTCTTTTGGATATTTGTCATTAGTCAGAGAATTAAGGAGAGGCTCTATTTCTAGGATGGTGACTGTGCTCAACAACGTGTCCGGAAGCTGAACCACAACGGTACCATTGACTTTTTGGGTCAGCGCGCTCAGGAAGACAGTATCTACTTTTGTTCCGCCGGTTATATAAAATCGACTATTGCCGATTAAAACAGAATCAACCGCTGCAACGCAGATGAGGGGCTGGCCTTCTGTTTTAAACCTGGATAGTTTAATGGAATCATCTGAACTGAGGGACTTGACAAGCTGTTTTCTTTGCATGCCAAAAGCATTTCGATCGTGGCCTGAACTCAGGACAACCCTTTCAGAGTTAGCGATTTCAAGTACATCAAGCCCCATGGTGGTCATGTACGCTCCGGCATAATCCACTATAAATGGGTCGTTTGTCTTGTTTAAAACGAGTACTTGCAGTCGAAACTCGTAGTCATCAACCAGCTTAATAGATAGCTGCTGTAACTGCTGTTGAATGCGTGTGCGGCGACTTTTGAATTCAGCGCGCAAGGACTTTAGGTTGGTGTTGACTGTGTTTTCATATTGCTCAGTGAAGCGCGCAACAACGGTTTGTCTAACCGCAAATATGACTGCCACCAGTGTTGCCAGAACCAGGGATGTCAGAACCAGGGAAAGTTTGGTCGAGATCGAAAATTTTGACTTTGGCACCATTTTTTAAATATAGCTCTATGTTGTTTGCTGTAGGTGATAATTTTTTACGGCATTAACAGGCACGACAGAATACTCTGAATTCATGATTGTACTGCTCATAAATTTCATCCTGCAAATCACATAAGCAATCATAATTCAATTCTGACAAATTGTAGCAAAATACGCATTCAGAATTGAGAAAGATGCAAAATTTTTCTCATGAATAAAGTTGAAGTTGCCCATGCAACCGCTGGGAAATATCTCACAATGACTTCAAACCAATAGCCCTATTTTTCTCTCTGCGTAACCTCTACGACTTTGTGCCTCTGCGTGAGAAGTTTTTTTCTGAGTAGATTTGACTTGGTACAGATTAACCGGCACAGAAAAAGATGTTGGCTTGCTTCAGAATTTGAACGCGACACATGTAGAAATTAAACGAAAAGTTAGAGAACTCGACAACTGCATTACAAAGTAAGAATCCTGAAAATTCTCACAAAAAAGATAGAGCGTTACCCACACAAATCGACATCAAGCCAAAATCTATTTGTTCATTTGGACTGTTTATCGCTCAGCGAAATCTACCTAAAAAACATGGTTGATGTTATTGTCTTCAGTCGTTCCGGCTAAACCGTTATTTTGTTTTTATCTGAAGAACAAGGATGAAATAAGTCATTTTGGTATCCATGCTTTGGCAAAATCAAATTTTTGTCCCGGCAACGGTTGTACGTCCCGCAGTTCACGTGGTAGAACAACATATTCTTTTGCGCGCACCAGAGGAAGAAACAGAGCATTTTGCAGCAACTGAGTCTCGATATTTTTTGCCATAGATAGACTGTTGCTATTTAGCGCCTTTGCCATTTCATTTTTTGTAAGAGCCTCAAGTTGATAACCCTGATTTAACAAATTTGCCAAATCAAGAATTTTACCGGCGAACCTGGGCGTGTATGAGTCTACCAGAAAGTCGTACTCTCCGGTTCGGCGCGCTGCTTTAAACGTAGTTCCCGACAATGGCTGGGGTATTCTGATGGGAATGTTTAATTGAGTCATTCGTGCGGCAACGCGTTCGGCAATTTGCCGGGCAACATTATCTCCTGATTTGTAGGCTATTTTCAACATGTTTGCAAATGCAGGCTGTGCATCTGATTTTGGCGAACTTAAAGTATTGTTTGATGTCATGAGTAAGCCGGTAATGGTTTCGCATTCTGCCGCGGTTATAATGGAACTGAGCTGCGCCGGTTGAATCACTCGGGTTGCAATATATTGCCTGAAGTGTTTGTTGGAGAGCGGTTTTTTTTGCGAATTCAGCACGAGAAAGTAAAGTGGCATTGCGCGCAATTGGCTGACATTAAAGGCCGTCACTTGCCGAAAGTAATTCACATCTTTTTGATTTTGTACGATGGTGCCGGCCAATCCAACTCCGGACAGTGCATCGATGGCTCTTTCATTTTTCAGGACAAATGTGATGCCTTGCAACGGCGGACGACCCCCATAATAATAGTCGTTGCGCTGGACTATGTAGGACTCTTGAGTTGAAGTTTTTATTTTATTCACCAGTTTAAATGGACCGGTGCCAATAGCAAAATCACCGCGCCGGCCGGCTTTACGAACTGAAAAGCAGTCATGTGATAATTGTTCCGTAAATCGGGAACGTGGTTGCTCCAATGTGATTTTCAGTGTTCGAGCGTCAATAATGTCCATACCGTTGATGCTGCTCTGAGCGTCAGACAAATAATCGAGAGCACCGGAAATATTCGACCACAGCCAGTATGCATCAGATTGATCTGAGCTGTATTTTCGCCAGCGAGCTTCCCAGCTCTTCTTGATAGTCGCTGCGGTCAATGGGCTGCCATCCGAAAATTGAATGTTGTCGCGCAAAGTAATTTCCCAGACGCGGTTCGAGCTGTCGGAATTTGCCGAAACGGCCATCACCGGCAAGACAGCACCATCGTATCCAATCCGGAAGAGCGTGTCAAATGTTTGTGCAGCAACGATTTCAGGATATTCATGCCCCTGGATTTTGATTTCAGACTGCGGCTGATTCAAATGAATGAGCAATTCTTTGTTGTGGTCGGGAAAGCTTGGCGCAGCAAATTCAGCAGGCAGGTGCGAGCGGAATTGCTTCTCAGCAATGAATTGCAGATAGCTGCGGCTCACTCCGTTTACATCTGTCGCTGACAGGGCAACCATCAATCCTTCTTTGCCATTGTATCTAGCCTGGGTTACTGCCGCGACCACTGCATCAAATTGTGGTGATTGCCCAAGCAAGCTGAGTTTACCATCAGCGGGTGAGAAAATAATAAATGAATTTTGACGCCCGTCGCAAACAGCAATTCGGCCGGAGGCCAAAGGGAACAAGCGGCTACCCCACGGACGGGGTGAAGACCATGCAGGAAACATCCTGCCCGGTTTGAATAATTTCAAGTAACCTGCTTTGTCCAGCAAAACCTTGCGGCCATCCGCTGTTTGCAGTAAATGGCGGAAAGGCTCCAGGCCGCCCTGGCGTGCGTAATAAATGCTCTTTCCGGCCTGAACAAACCAGGAGGTCAGGTTCGCTGGTTGCGGCACAAGATCGCCGGACCGGACTTCTCGAATCTTTCCGGATTTCGGTGAAAAAATAACGGGTGTGGCAAGCGAAGTGGTCAGAATGGAAAAATCTTTACTTGTCTTGTTCGCTCGCAGAACACCAGCCGGGTGGGCGCTATGAACCGGCCCAAGACTGGCTCGTGGAAAGCGGGTTGTCGATGTGGCTGTAATTTCACTACCTGAAAAAGTGATTGCCGTCACGGAATCGGCGAACAATGCAACAACGTGCGCAATGTGTTTTTGCTTGCCGGGAATCCATGCAAGATCAAGAATTTCACCAATAAAATCATCCCCTGGCAAGCGCTGACCTGTGCTTGTGGGAGGCGAGTTGTCGCGCAGAAAATCATCCTCACTCAAATCGGCAAATTGCACTGGCAGCAGAAAACTCATGCCGTCTGTTTCAAAGCGCAGGGTTGTCTTGCCGTTTGTCGTGGCTTTGGGGAAATGGCGTGACAACTCGGCTTTCAGACGTTTGCGGAGCATTTGGTAATTTTGACTTTGGCCTTGTTTAGCCGCCAGAAACTCAATGATGAGTTCAGCCAGAGCTGAATCCGTAACGTGAAAAATTTGGACTTCACTGTTTGCGGTTTCGCCGTAGGAAGGCACAAAGCCACCGGTTTTGGTAGCGGCACAGCCGCTTAGTAGTGCGAAAAGAATGACTAAAGTTGGTAATTGTCGCTTGACGATTTTCATGCCCTGGTTATCACCTGCCTTAGATTTATTTGGTTTTTGGGCTTTGAGGTTCTTTTTAGGTCTTATCGTTCTAAAAAAGTGTGTCATTCAAAACAATTTACCACCTTTTATTTAAACTCAATCCCCAAAATCCTTTTCCGATCACCGGCGCGACCGAGGCGCCATGACGGGGAGATGTAAAATAGAATGAACTTATTGCGCCCAGAGCCGCACCGGCCACAACATCCTCAATAAAATGCCTGTCAGAATAAACCCTGCTGAAGCCGACAAAAGATGCTCCCAGGTAGGCCGGGATTGCAATTTTCCAACCGTAGCGCTTATGAATGAATACTGCCCCTTGAAAAGTCACTGAAGTATGGCCGGAAGGAAAGGAATTGTTGTCACTACCATCGGGCCGTTTTTTGCTGACGATAAATTTTGTTGCGAGGGTGAGTCCAAGATTGGTGAAGAATGACTTGTAGAATTGATGGCGAGCTGCCGGATCATGAAAATAATAAGTGCTGCCAAAAGCGGTCGTTGGAATTGCAATTAACAAAATATCCCCTGCTGTTTCTGTTTTACCTTTTGCCCGGGCGGTTTCCACAGTTGGTCCTACCAGAAAAAAAACGCATAAACCAGCGGTAATAATTTTTTTATTCACGCTCAATTTCCTCTCTGTAGATATGTTATAATATGTGGGATAAAAATAAGCAGCCCTATAATAACGGCTCCCAAAGCAGCGATGAGTACTGCGGCGGCTGCCACGTCCTTGGATTTGGCAACGAGAGGGTGATGGTCAGGCGAAACCGCGTCAGCAAGAAATTCAATTGCTGTGTTTAGGGCTTCTGCAGCCCAAACCAAGATGATTGCCAGGACCAGCCAACGCCACTCAAGCGCGGTAAGCTGAAAATAGAATCCGGCAAAGCAGACCACAAGTGTGGCAACAGCATGAAGCCAGGCATTGTGTTGCGACTTGATAAGAATAGAAATACCGGCAAAGGCATATTTGAAACTTTTTAGCCTTGCCGCCGGAGAAAAGTTTTTTGATTCCATAATGATAATATATCACGAAGCATTCTTTTATAAATTTTGCGAGCGCTTGAGGATAAAGAAAACCAGAATGATGGCAAAAGTCAACAAAATCGTTGCAGCTAAATGGTTGATTTGTAATGGATGATTTCGGGCAACTCAGGCACTGACAGCATGTGGGCAAAAGGTGTTTATTATTTTGTAAGAAGGAGTTTGTTTATTTGTTCCCATATTTTTACATTTAGCGTTTTAAGAAAGTCTGTCTATATTTTGCTCTTAATGCGTGATGGCTTCTGAACCGGAGGTTGTTTTTATGAATCTGTTTCGAACTGTGGCTGGTTTTTTTTGTGCAAGTCTGTGTTGCAATATTTGTTTTTCCCAGAATTTTCAACTCGAATTTGCTGGGGAGGCAACACTTCCATCGGGATACAAGTTCGACTCTGTAGAACTGGGTGGTTTGTCCGGAATTAGCTATGATGCAACAAATGATTTGTTTTATGTGATCAGTGATGATTACAGCAATATCGCTCCAGCCCGTTTTTATACCTTCAAAATAGATTTGTCCGATGGCCGGCTCGATAGCGTTGATGTTATGCCTGCCGGTATGCAGTTCTTGAAGGATACGAACGATCAGCCATTTGTCCGCACTGCCATCGATGCAGAAGGCATTGCATTTTCCAGGAACGGCATTGTTTACATTTCCTCCGAAGGGAGCGCAGACACGCGCCATAAACCCTTCATACGAAAATTTTCGCTTGATGGACATTCCCTCACGGATGTGGCTTTGCCGCCCAAGTTTCTACCCAATCATGCCCGCGATATCGGCATTCGAAAAAACCGTGGGCCGGAAAATTTGAGCTTGAGCCCGGATGAACGCTTTCTGTTTACGGCCAACGAGCAAGCCCTATCTCAGGACGGGCCTGCAACCGGCCTCGGCGTGCCTTCGCCCGCCCGCATCGTTCAATTTGATCTTGAACAGGAGAAGGTCGTGGGGGAATATCTGTACTGGGTTGGCCCGGTGGTACTCAAGCCAAACCCGCCGAGTGCAAAAAGTGACAACGGGCTGACCGATTTGATTGCGTTATCGCCAACTCGCCTCCTGGCTTTGGAGCGATCGTATTCCAGGGGAGCTGGAAATGCAATTCGCCTCTACGAAGTTTCTTTACAAAATGCAGAAAATATCGCTGAGATCTATCGGCTTGATAAGGTTGATGTAAGCAAGATTCAGCCAGCCCGGAAGACGCTTTTATTTGATTTGCTTGACCTTGGTATTCAACTGGATAACAGTGAGGGGTTAACCTTTGGACCGCGATTGCCGGACGGCCGCTTGAGTTTGTTACTAGTAAGTGACAATAATTTCAGCACAAGGCAGGTAACACAGTTTCTTGCTTTTGCAGTAGCAGATCAGTCTGAGACCTATCTGGAACTGAGCATTGGCCAAATTCAAGGAACTGATCACATATCGCCTTTCCGTGGCAGCACAGTCAGTGGTGTAACCGGCATCGTTACCGCCATAAGCGAGGAACGAAATCAGCAAGGATTCTGGTTTCAGAGCGAGACAGAGGATGAGGACATTGCTACATCTGAAGGTGTTTTTGTGTCTGTAGACACCAGTCAAAGCCTGCCACAGTCCGGTGACAAAGTATCTGTAACAGGAAGCGTTTCAGAGAAAACGCGCAAAGGCCAGCTTTCGCGCACCGTTATTATTTCTCATCATTTTGACCTCTTGTCAAGGGGGCACGATTTGCCGGCGCCTGTCGTTCTTGGCGTTGGTGGCAGGCTTCAGCCCACTGCCGTGATCGACGACGATCGCCTTACCCATTTTGAGCCGCAAACCGATGGCATCGATTTTTACGAAAGCCTTGAGGGTATGCGGGTATCCGTCAACAACCCGGTTGTAGTGGGTCCGAAAAATCGATATGGCGAATGCGTTGTACTGGCAGACCGTGGCCGGACAGCCGGGCTCAGAACGCAACGAGGTGGAATACTGTTACGGGCAGACGACCCTAACCCGGAGCGGATTTTTGTTAGAGGTAGTCAAAATAAACCTTTGCCGGATGGGAATATCGGCGATCATTTTGTTGGCAAATTGACCGGTATTATGGATTACAGTTTTTCAAATTATAAAGTGGTTGCGCAGACTGTGCCGCCGATGCTTAGAGGGGTCAAGGTGCGGGAGGCTACCGCTCTTAAAGGCGAAAAAAACTGGTTGGCCATTGTGACCTACAATGTTGAAAATTTGGACGCCCTAGATGATTCGACCAAATTCGAAAGAATTGCCAGAAATATTACGATCAACCTGGGAGCGCCGGATATTCTCGCTTTACAAGAAGTGCAGGATGACTCCGGGCCAACTGACGACGGCATCGTAACTGCTCAAAAAACCATGAGTCGTTTAATTGAAACAATAAAAATTGCAGGCGGCCCACACTACCGCGCATGCCAAATAGACCCGGAAAATAAGGCGGATGGCGGGCAGCCCGGCGGTAATATCCGCGTGGCTTATTTGTATAATCCGAAAAGAGTTACCCTGAACAGAAAAGGCGATGCCGGCCCCCGGCAGCACACAACCATCGATGAGAACGGTGGTTTGTCTCAAAATCCCGGTCGCATTTCTCCAATGCATGAAGCTTTTGCGCGGAGTAGAAAAGTGCTTGCCGCCGAGTTTACTTTTAATGGCCGGAAAATAGTCGTGCTAAATTGCCACTTCAATTCTAAGGGTGGTGATACGGCCGTTTTCGGCGCAAAGCAGCCTCCGGTGCATGTGAGCGCAGTGCGTCGAGTAAAGCAGGCAGGTCTTGTTGTGGATTTTGTAGATGCGGTTTGTCAGCAAGATCCCGCAGCGACTGTCATTGTGGCGGGGGACATGAACGAGCACGAATTCAGAAGACCTATGCAGGTTTTGGCCGGGGAGAATTTGGTAAATTTGGTGACACACATACCGGTAACGGACCGTTACACTTATGTTTATGAGGGCAATTCGCAAGTGCTGGATCATATTTTTCTGAGCAAGCATTTGGTAGAAAGTGGTCGTTTCAAGGTTGATGCTGTGCACATAAACGCGGAATATGCCCATACCAGGCGCGCCAGCGATCACGATCCAATTGTGGCGCTTATTAAAATGGCAGGTAGAAATAATGCCGGGAAGTAAAACGGGAAAGAAAGTGGGCGATACTGGACTCGAACCAGTGACCCCCTGCTTGTAAGGCAGGTGCTCTAAACCAACTGAGCTAATCGCCCAAAATAACAGAGACCAAATATACAAACAAATCAATGAAAGTCAAGTAAAAACGGAGGATTTCAATATGTTGAAAAAAGTCATGGTGGTTCTATTCATCGGTTTTGTTCTCATTCAATTCTATCCAGTAAGTAGAACCAATCCACCGGTTATATCTGAACTGCCGGGTGACTCGGCCGCAAAGGATTTGTTCAAGCGCGCTTGCTACGATTGCCACTCACATGAAACCGTTTGGCCGTGGTACAGTTATGTCGCACCCGTATCCTGGTTGGTTACAGACGACGTCAGCCATGCGCGCGAACATTTGAATTTTTCATCGTGGGGTGAATATAATGTGAAACAACAGAAACATAAGTTGGAAGAAATTATAGAAGAGGTGGAGGAAGGAAACATGCCACTGTGGTTTTACCTGCCGCTGCATGCTCATGCAAAAATTCAGGAAGAGGATGTTGCAACATTGCGCGCGTGGGCAAAAGGCCTCTCGGTTGTGGACTCAACGAGCAATGCCGTTCAAAGTGAAAGTAGTCACGGCGAGCCGGGCCATCAACACTAAACTTCCATTTTCCGGCAAAACCGAGCGCTTGTTTGTGTACACGGCTCTGTCGAAAACTGCAACAATTATCGTGACTGTTTAAGGCCCGACAATGCGAAATCCGGTGTTTCGTTCCTGGAGTGGAGTTTTGTAACAAGCATTTTCAGCGAGACCATGGAATCGTTTTCTGCTTATTTCAGCATCTCACTTAGTGCCTTCCGTAACTTTTGTACTTTCGGATCAATGACCGCACGGCAATACGGCTGATTTGGATTCAGCGCAAAATAGTCCTGATGGTAGTCTTCCGCAGCGTAGAAATCACGGATGGGTGATATTTTCGTTACGATGGGTTCGGGCCACAATCCGCCGGCGCCGGTCTCTATTTTGGATTTATCCGCGCAAGCCTGCTGCTCTGCATTGTGATAAAAAATAATTGAACGATACTGGGTGCCGGTGTCTGCGCCCTGGCGGTTTAAAGTTGTCGGATCGTGTGCCCGCCAAAAGACGTAAAGCAGCTCTGAAAAAGAGATTGTCGCAGCATCAAATGTTATCCGGATGACTTCCGCATGCCCGGTTTCGCCACTACAGACTTGCTCGTAAGTCGGGTTTTCTGTTTTTCCGCCTGCATAGCCGGGAACGACTTTTTCTACGCCTTTCAGGCTTTTAAAAACAGCCTCAACGCACCAGAAACAGCCGCCGCCCAACGTTGTGATTTGTAAATTTCTGCTCATTTTTCTCCTCAATATTTGCCTTGTTTTTTATTTCTTGTTCAATGTAGACAGTATTTTGTTCTTTTACAAATGGTTGGTCAGAAACCGATCCAGTTGATTGGCAAAAGCCAGCCGGTCTTTATGGCTGAATGCTGCTGGTCCGCCGGTATCTACGCCGCTACTGCGCAGTTCATCCATGAAATTACGAATGGCCAAACGCTCTTTGACGTTGGCTTCAGAATAGAATTCACCGTTAGGGTTTAGCGCGTATCCTCCTTTTTCTATGGCTTTGGCCGCCAGGGGAATATCGGCCGTAATGGCCAGATCGCCTTCTTTAAGATGCTCGACAATGTAGTCATCCGCTACATCAAAACCACCGGGTACCTGGATTGTTTCGATATGCGATGAGTCAGGAATTCGCAATCGTTTGTTGGCGACCAGGGTAACCGTTGTTTTCAGCCTTTTGGCCGCACGAAATAGAATTTCTTTGATTGGTTTGGGGCATGCATCGGCATCTACCCATATTTTCATAAATCACCCCTTTTTTTGATTGATTCGGTCTTCAATCCGATTCACTACTTCTAATTTCAGCTCTTCCGTTAATTCACTTTCGTTTATTATGGAAGTTATAATTTTTTTCAAAAAGTCTTTGTCAATTCTACCGGCTGCAAGATGGTAGCTAATATTTTCCATCTCTCTAAGAAAAGTTTCAGAACAATGCAAATAACCATTCAGAAGCAAAAACTGTGCGCCAAGCGAAATGGAAATTCTTTTATTACCATCTTCAAAGCAGTGAAATTTGTTAGAACTAAAAACCAAATGAGTCAGTTTATCTTCGAAGGCCGGATAGTAATCGTCGTTTTGTATATGTTCTAAAACGCTCTCCAATTTTCCCGGCGTCAAGAATTTCATCTGAACCGCCGCCGCTTAGTTCAACGGTTTTCCTATGGATTTCGATTGCCTGTTCAATAATCAGGTATATCACCAGGCTTACTCTCTTTCCTTCAACCGTTTAAACACGTCTTCTGCAGCTTTTAGCTGTTTTTCCAGAGTATTACTTGTCCTGCCGATAAATTTCTCAAACTCTTCCGGCGGAATAGCGGCAAGATATTCTTTTAATTTAATATGAAGGGCCTCCCTAAAGCCCAAATCACGGCTTGCCATTTTTAAGCGGGCATCTTCAACCTGTGGAGTCCATAAGCGGAGATTTTCAAAATTTACAAAAAGTTGATCGACTTCATACGGCTCAAGTTTCCGGCCAAGCTTTTGAAAGGCCTTGTATAATTCTTCGGCGAAACCTGTTTCATAGCTTGATATTAAGCGCAGCACTTCACGATACATTGTTTGGCGAACATTTTCTTTAGAATGAAGGCGCAGAATTTTTCGATATTCCTGTGTGTTTTCTTTGAAAATACTCCTATAAATTTTATCCGTATAAATAGCATATTTTACCTTGCCCATATTCACATGATCTCGCAAGGCGTCGGTAAACTCTCTGCGATAATCTTCACCTTTTAAGAGGTTGACGACAAAATCTTCATCTCTTTGATTGATGTATTTTGTACCCCCACCGGTTTTCTTGTTGATGGTATCAATAACAATATCTAATATGATGCTACGTAAAATTTTTGCTTTTTCACTTTCTACTAAGAGCATCGCCAGGTTTAGAAAAGCGCGAAAATTAAAGATCCCGAATTGCGGCGTTTTGTTACCGACATTAATGTCGGTAACATCGTTCTCTTTTATCCATAACCTGAAAATTTTTAGCTCTTTACCCCGTAAAACTTTATAGCCGTTATTTGTTAGTTCCCCCGAATGTTTTTCCAGGTAGCGTTCAATGGTGCGTTCATCAACTTCAAAAAAGCGGACAATTTGTTCTTTGCTAAAAACAAATTCATCATTATAGATTATGGCCTTAAGGCCCATTTCTTTCTGAATGGCTTCAATGGCATAACGGTTGTTTAAAATATTTTGACGATCAATGACCGAAGTTGTAAGATTCTTGCCCATAATCCTATTTCCGTAATTTTTATTTTCTCTGCACCGCTTCGCTGATGAGCGCCGTGCGGTATTCTTTTAATGGTGAATCAGTTTTTTAGTATTTTCCAGTTTGGCGTTGATACGGGCGGTTTCTTTTTCAATATAAGCGACAATAGCAGCTTGCTCTTCAATTCTCGGAAAAGGTAAATGCAATATTTTTACATTCTCAACTAACAGTCCCGGTTGTGCAGCGGAAATCGAATTTGGTTTAAACTCATTGTTCTTAACAGATAACCGAACCAGATCAATTAATGACGTTGCGACGACAGCGTGTGCAGAGCCAAAGAATTTATTTTCAAATACTTCTAAAAAATACAAAAAGCCACTTTCAACAACAATAGAAATATCAAAGTGTAAGACTGGTAAAGTGGGCAGGGCAAAGCAAAGGTGGCCCGATCTACTGGCGGCCAAAAGGTAAAACGGGGTAGAGCGCAAATCAGCAGGCAATTTCAGTATGTTTGGATTTACGCTCAGCCCCTGTTTTCACCAAATGAAGGCGCTATTTGGATGCAGGCAATTGTTCGTTCTTTTTGTAGAATGTGTTTTTTAGAATGTCTTCCATGAGGCACCATTTGCTGAATGCGGATTGCAGCAGGTTGGCGCCAACAAATGCCGTAAACCAGTACCAGTTAGGGCTGACCCAATGTCCCAGCGCCAGACTGATCAAAATAAAGCTGCCCGCGATTGCGCGGATGGTTTGTTCGAGTTTCATGTTTATCCTCACTAAATTGATTTCGCCGTGCCTGGCACGGCCTGGCATAAAGCCACGGAAATTTTATTATTCTCTTCTTTGGTGAATGCTGTGATACGGTTTTAGATAATTTGCTCCGGAGCCACAACCACCATTCGCAAACATGGGCTTTCGCCGCACTTTTGCGCGAATTGCTGCAGTTCAGCCATCAAGCTCTGCAGTTGGTCGTCTTCAGGAAACACGATGAATGCACAGGCCTGCCAGGCAAGATCTTTTTCAAAGCTGCCCCTGGGTTTGAGTTTGTTGCCGTAAATTCCCGGCATGTGAATAAAGCCTTCAATTTCATAATGATGCAATATTTGTGAAACGCTATCGTTCAATTCTTCACTGCAGTAGATGGTCAATTGTTTCATTTGTTGCTCCGGTTTGAACAGCAGAGAGAAATCTTGAATTTTCTCTATGCCTCATGACTGTGATTATTCCTCTTCGTTTTCTGTGGGATGGTTTTTCCTTTCAACCAGGTAATAAATCAGCGGCACCAGTCCCAAAGTCAGAACCGTTGAGGCGATTGAGCCCCAGAGCAGTGCGATGGCCAACCCCTGGAAAATAGGGTCGAACAAAATGACAATCGCGCCGATGACCACTGTGCCGGCGGTGAGCAAAATTGGTCTTGTGCGCACGGCGCCTGACTCAATGACGGCTTGTTTGAGCGCCACGCCATCGTCGAGTCTGAGTTGGATAAAATCAATGATCAGTACCGAGTTGCGCACCATGATGCCCGCCAGTGCAATCATGCCGATCATGGATGTTGCGGTAAAAAATGCACCGTGCAGCCAGTGCCCGGGAAGGATTCCGACCAGGCTAAGCGGAATGGCAACCATCATCACCAATGGCGTTTTGAATGATTGAAACCAGCCGATAATGAGCAGGTAAATAATGATGAGCACCACAGCAAAAGCAGCGCCGAGGTCCCGGAAAACTTCGAATGTGATTTGCCATTCACCGTCCCATTTCATGCTGACTTCTTCTTCAAGAAAGGGCATTTCAGTGTAGGACGGGGTTAGTTTGACGCCACCGGGCAGGTCGAGGGCGGCGATTTTTTCGTCCATCTCGAGCAGTGCATAAATCGGGCTTTCTACCTCGCCGGCAACATCACCGGTGACATAAACCACCCGCTTGAGGTTTTTTCGGTAGATGCTCTTGTCCTCAAACCTCTTTTCAATTCTGACCAGGTCGGATACCGGGATAAGTTTGCCGTTCAAGGAGCGAACGGCGAGATCACCCAGGTCGCGAATGGAGGTACGGTTTTTTTTGTCCAGCCGCAGCTCAATGGCCACTGGCTCAAGCTCGCGCTCGTCATGCAGCAGGCCAACTTCGGAGCCACTCAAGGCGAGCCTTAGCGTTTGCACTAGTTGTTGGGCATTGACACCGGTGAGGGCTGCTTTCTCCTTGTCGATCACCATGGCGTAAACAATCTGGTCATCTTCTACCAGCCAGTCGCTATCGACGACCCCCGGAGTCTGGTCAAAAATGTCACGGATTTTCCTGGCAACTTCAATTTGTTGTGCGTAATCCGGACCGTAAATTTCGGCAACAAGCGTTGCCAGCACCGGCGGGCCGGGCGGCACTTCAGCTATTTTTACTCTGGCGTTGTGCTTGTGTGCTATTTCCTGAATACGCGGCCGCACCCGGCGAGCGATATCGTGGCTCTGTTCCGAACGGTCGCCTTTTTCGACCAGGTTAACCTGAATGTCAGCCATATTATTGTTACGGCGCAGGTAGTAGTGGCGCACAAGACCGTTGAAATTAATGGGTGCATAAGTGCCCACATAATATTGATAATCAATGACTTCCGGCTCTGTTCTCAAGTAGGTTGCAATCTCTTTTGTCACTGACGCCGTCTGCTCCAGAGTCGTGCCTTCGGGCATGTCCACAATCACCTGAAATTCGCTCTTGTTGTCGAATGGCAGCATTTTGACTTCAACCAGTTTGAAAAAGAGAAAGCTGACTGCGATGAGTAGTAAGGCCGCGCCACCGCCAATTGCGAGCCACGCTTTCTTGCTGTTTTCGATCAGCGGTGTCAAGGTTTTTTCATACATTTTAAAGACGCGTGTGTTTTCCAGAGCGTAGTTTGATTCGTCTTCGTGTTTATCTTTTTTCAGTAAACGAAATGCCAGCCAGGGGGTTATAATCAAAGCTACCAGCAACGAAAACATCATGGCCATGGCTGCGCCGATGGGCATGGGACTCATGTAAGGTCCCATGAGACCGGAAACAAATGCCATGGGCAGCACCGAAGCGATGACTGTGAAAGTGGCCAAGATCGTCGGGTTGCCAACTTCATTAATGGCGCCCACCGCAGCCTGCAACGGTGGCAACCGGCGCATGGAAAAATGGCGGTGCATGTTTTCAGCGATAATGATTGAATCATCGACGACAATTCCGGTTACAAAAATAAGCGCAAAAAGGGTCACGCGGTTAAGCGTATAGCCAAACATGTAGTAGACAAACAAGGTGAGCGCAAAAGTGATGGGCACTGAAGCGAACACCACCAGGCCACCTCGCCAGCCAAGAAATAAGCCAACAACAATGGTGACGGCGAGGATGGCGCCAATCAAATGCTCGAGCAGCGTGTTGACTTTGTCTGATGCGGTGGCGCCATAGTTGCGTGTTTCGACAACCTGAATGTTGTCAGGCAGCAAGCGGCCTTTCAGGGCCTCGACTTTTGCAATGACTTGTTCAGCGACAACGGTTGCATCGGCGCCTTTGCGCTTGGCAACGGAAACCGTCACAGCCGGATATTCACCGGTGAAACTCCCGGACGTATTCGCTGTACCTTGTCCGTAGAACACATAATTGCTGACTTCTTCCGGCCCGTCTATAATCTGAGCGACGCTTTTCAAATAGACCGGATTGTTACCGAAAACGCCCACCACCAGATTGGCCACGTCCTTTGCATTTGTGAGAAATTCACCTGCTTCAACCAAAAAGTCCTGGTTGCGCGACTGGAAATGGCCGACAGTCAGGTTTTGGTTTGCGGCCTGAATATGTTGGGCGATCTGCAGTGGATCAATGTTGTAGGCTTGCAGTCGCGTTTGGTCGAGAACAACGCGCACTTTGCGTTTAAGACCACCGGTTAACTCAATTTCAGAGACATCGTTGATTTTCTTTAGTTCTTTGGTGAGCTCGGCGCCAATTCGGCGCAACTGGTAGCTGTCATAATCCTCACTCCACAGAGAGAGCGACAGTATGGGCACATCGTCGATGGACTTGGTTTTGATCAAAGGAAAAACATTGGGACCCGGCATCTGGTCCATGTTTTTCATCAGCACAGCCCAAAGTTTGACCAGGCTTTCTTCGGTGTTTTCGCCAACAAAATAACGCACCGTGAGCACGGAAAAATCCGGCAGCGAGGTCGAGTAGATGTATTCGACCCCCTGGATTTCATTAATAATTCTCTCCAGCGGTTTGGCAATTCGTTCTTCAACTTCGCGCGCGCTCGCGCCAGGGTAGGGGACGAAAATATCAACCAGGGGTACTGTGATTTGCGGCTCTTCCTCGCGCGGTGTCAGATAAGTGGCAAAGGCACCGATCAACAATGCCGCAATCATGAGCAAGGGCGTGAGCTTGGAATCAATAAAGGCATGGGCCACTCGGCCGGCAACTCCGAACTTCATCTATTTTACCTCCACGGGTTGGCCATCCAATAGTGCTTTTGCGCCTTCGACAACGACCAGTTCGCCGGGGTTTAAACCGGAAAGGATGTTGAGCCGGCCGTTTTGTCTGTCGCCGCTTCTTATCCAGCGCAGGTGCGCCAGGTTTTCTTCGTCCACCACAAAAATCCCCTGCAGCTGCCCCCGTTCAAAGACCGCAGCATGCGGCACCAGAATACCGCCACCTTCAAAATTGCTCACCAGGATACGCGCAAACATGCCGGAACGGATTTTCCCTTCAGGATTGTCAAGAACAACATGAATGTCAAATTGTCGGCTCATGGGATCAGCAGCGGGTACAATTTTATCGATTATGCCTTGTGTGGCAGCCCCGGCCGTGCCCATTTTCAAAGCTTGTATTTGGGCACTCACCTCCTGCCCAACTGCAAACATTTGAATCTCACCTTCAGGCACTTTGGCAACAATTTTTACTCGATCGGAATTTTCAATTTCGAGGAGCGCCTGCCCGGGATTTGCCAGATCGCCTTCCTGCAAGAATTTGCGGGCGACCACGCCACTAAATGGCGCTTCAATATTTGAATATTTTAATATTTCATCAACTTCGATCTTCATTTTTTCAGCGGCTGTTTTACGGGACCGGGCGCCGGCAAACGCTGAACTCATGTCATCTAATTCCTTTTGGGTCGCCGCTTTTTCCGCAAACAGCTTTTCAATTCGCTGCAGGTTTCTTTCTGAATTATTGAAATAAACTTCTGCTTCTGCGCTTGCTGCTTCCGCGGTTGCGCGTTTGGCCTCGAGATCTTTGCTGCGCAGATTTACCAGCACATCGCCTTTGTCAAAAGCGTCCCCTTCAGCGTAATTTATTTTGTCAACCCAACCCGCCATCCGAGTTGACAATTTCACCCTTTCGATGGGTTCAACCGTGCCGGAATAGGCAGACTGATTTTCCAGTGTGGAGATTTCTGCCCGGATGACTTTAACCGGAACCGTGGCAGCAACTTTTTGTTTTGAGGAAGCACCCTCGCCGCCACACGCAATGCCAAAGATAGTGATAACTGCCAGCGCGATAAATTCCAAACGTTTAACCATCTGTTTCTCCTGTGATAAATATGTGCTAATTTGCTGCATTTCAATTATTGAGCTGCGGTTTTTCCGCCCAAGGCGAAATGTAATTCGCCGGCTGCCACGTTTTGATCGTGTTTTGCTTTGAGTAAGCGCAGTCTGGCATTGGTCGCAGCCACTTCCCGATCCAGTAAATCCGATGTTTTTTCCAACCCCTGATTGAAGCGCGCCTCGACGATATGCAGACTTTCCGCTGCCTGCTCAACGGCTGACTTTGCTACGAGTATGCGCTCGTTGGCCGCTTTCAGCGCTCGTTGCGCTTTGCGCACCTCCAGTTTTGCGTGCGCAACTGCCTGGCGATAATGTACTTCTGCCTCCCGGTTTTTGGCAGCCGCTTGCTTCGTCTTACCTGCTCTGCCCAGACCTGCAAGGAGTTGCCACTGCAATTGTAACCCTGCGGCCCAATTGGAAGCATCGCGGTTAAATGCGCTTGCGGCGTTCCACTCAACTGAGGCAAAGGCATTTAAACGTGGAACCCAGCCGCTACGCTGCATGGAAAGCTGTTTGCCTGCAGCCTGCGCCCGATAGCGAACAGCACGTAAATCCGAGCGTGTCGCCGTTATGTTTTCAAGGGAAACTCCGGTGGCCGCTGTTGGTGTGGCCAAGCTATCTGTGGGCTCGATTTCTACCTCTGTTTCCAGGCCGATGATGAGTTTGAGTGCGTCGCCGGCGTTGGCCACCTGGTGTTTCGCTATGATGACATTTTCCTGCAACTCAGCCAGACGAACTTCGGCGGCCAGGTAATCGGCCTGATTAACCAGGCCCTCATTTAGGGCTGCTCTGGCATCATCGCGGTGCGAGCGCGCCGACTCTGCTGCCTGCTGAATGGCAACCAGGCTCTGTCGGGAGAGAATAAGTCCGTAGTAGGCCTTTTTGACCTGCAAGGCCACGGCTTGCCAGACCCTGCCCGCAGAGGCCTTTTGCGCCTTTAGCGCCAGTGCGGCTGCTGACTTGCCATAAAATGCATCAAGATTAAAGATGGGTTGTTGAATCTGCAAAGCCGTGCTGAAATTACCCACGGCATCGGGTGAGTTCAAGTTGGCCAGGCTGAAATCCTGCTGTGTAAAAATGCCCTGTTTTAATTTGAGTCCGAACGCCATAACCGGGTCATTGGACTTCATGTAATTTTCGGAAATTGCAACCTGCGGCAGAAAGCCACTCATGCTTTCAAGGTTCCGGCCTCTTGCCTGCTCAATTTGACTCCGGGAAATCAGCACCTGGTAACTGTTGTCGCGGGCAATTTGCAATGCTTCGCGAAGTGAAAGGCCGCGTTTGGCGCTGCTTTGTGCACCGGCTAAATTTGCAACCAGGACCAAAAGTGTGAAGATTATTAATTTGTTAAATTTCATGCTGTAGCTCCTGTTCATGATGTCAGTTGTTCAGTATGATGCAGTAGGTTGGAAAAGGATACATTTTTTTTGGTTTAACTGGCATTTTTTGCAGGTGGCACGTTGGGAGACAACGCCACTCAGCCTGACTTCATTTACCCGGAATTGACAGTGCAGCAACATGCGAAACACAGACTTCCTGAACAATTGACAAATCTGGTCCTGTCGGTGGGGAACTATACTGCAGGTTGTTTATTATCTTTAAGGCGTCTGACTTCTTGCCTTTGCAGGTTGGCAATACCTGGCAACATCAACATTATCGCGGCTCTGGTGCGGTTATTCAAAGCGAGGTGGTTGCGGACTCTTTAATTGGTGATACTCTCGTAGTTTACAAACTGCGGTTCAAAGCATTTCAATATCCGCCAATCCCGGATTGGATGGATATCGTTATTATGATCTGGATTCAACCGCTGTGTACAAACAAAATGAATTCCTTGCTGCCGGTCCGTTTGATTTTTATTATAGTCTCAAATTACTTGATACCCAAGATGGTTTCGGCGGAAGGTGGAAGTATTCCTGGGCGACATTTCAGGAACCGCAGCCATATCAGGCACTGGAACTGTCTCATTCTTCGGCGAACCGAGAAAGTGGGTTGAAGTCAACCTTATTGAGCCGGCCGGAGATTCTATCAAGATCGTTTCTGCAGACAACATACGTTTTTATGAAAAAGTAGGTAGAGAAATATGGAAAAGGTAATGATTTTCCTTACCTTTTCAACCTCTGTTTGAATACTCATGAAAGTGACATTTTCATCAGGCAAAGAGAACGACAAAAGATATACAGTCGCCCACTCATTTCAGCGAGTTAATAATGCAACACTAAATCGAGCAGCCATTTTTCGTTGCGAGCGCCTGTTGGGATGCTCCGCCGAACCAGATTTAAACGCGCCCATTCTGGCCCGAACCCCAACCCGAAGGTCCACTCACTGGCACTGTTATTCGGGGAAAAATTCAAAAATTCAAGACGGCCAAACCGAAACGCAAAAATATGGTACAGCTCGATTTCAGCTCCAAAACCCATGTTGTCAAATCCGTTGTCCCAGTCTGTGAACCAACTTTTTGCGAAATTGACGTTGCGCTCAACTAACAACTTATCTAAATCAAAAGCCAATAACACGCTGATTTCATCGGTATCCACTGCGTTTACGGCCACACCCAAACGCAGAATTTGCGGTAGCGGATCTTCTTGACTTTCATCGACGAAAACAAATCCATCTGGTCCGGTGTTGAGCAGTGCCATGCCAAAAGAAACGCCGGGCAATCGCTGTCGGGAAAATTTCTTAAATCGCTCGGGGAAGGACTGGTTGCGACCAAAGTAGGTTATATCCGGAAACAGGCTATGCACTAAAATGCCCAAATCAAAACCCCAGGCACTGGCCGAGGCGTCCGGAAAATCTTTTGGTTGTTCAAATTTTTGCTGCACAAATTTTGCAGTTCCTCCCAATGCGACATTAGCACCAAGCTGATTCGCGTAAGAAAGCTGAAAAGCACGTGAATAAGAATTCAGTTTTTCACCCATCCATGTTTGCGTCCCAAGATCAAAATTATTGAAAGCAAAACCCAGATTACCATAGTGGGTTGCATAAACTGCGGCGGTGAAAGTTGACGTCCAGAATCCATCAACTTTAGATCGGTAAAAACTCACGCCACCTTTGTTCAATTGAGCCATACCTG
>JAJDAG010000131.1 GCA_029262005.1 Candidatus Zhuqueibacterota bacterium
TTTGAATGCTCTCATTATAGAAGCCTTCCATTTAATAGATTAATATTTTGAATCTATTAGACAGGCAGGTTGCCATTTAGTTGCATTTTGAGATTACGACTGCTCTTCAAAATAATATGAACTGAGCGGGCTAATGAAACGTCCGGTGCGGACCGGCACGCCGGGTGTTGTGGTAAGGGTGGGAGAGAAAACCGCCCTTACCCGATTATGCCGCCGCTTGCTCCGTTCATTCACCCTGACGTCCAGTCCTGCGCACGTAAGAAGGCCCTTCATGCAGCGAGGCCGCGAAAGCCTGAGTTTCAATCTCCGCCCGAGGAATCGGCCAATGTCTGCGTCTGATTCCATCACCGGCGTGGGGTCAACCCGCCAGCCTTGCGCCAGTGGGAGGTTGCCCTCGCCCAGCACGTTGAAACAGCAACGCAGATACGACAAACAGCGCGGCGAAAAACGCATTGAGCATGAAGACGCCCACTATACCTGGGGGCTCATCTAAGGAGGGCCTCCATATGATCAGCGCAATCACCGGGACCAGCATCTGAGCGAGCGCTGTCGCAAACAGTGTTTGTGCCATTCCGCGTAGTTGAAGGCGCGCGATCCCGGCGCCGATGATGCCGGTGGCGAGCACCCCTACGTACAATAAGTTGGCTGGGTTGTCCTCTGAGCCTATGATCCCGACTGCAAGATTCACCCAAATGAGGAGTAATCCTGCCACTACCGCCACGCCGATGGCAGTCCGGTACGCCATGCTGTCCGAAACTTTTGATATTAGTACATAAGTGAAACCGGCGCCGAAAAGGAGGATACCCATGACAATGAAATCGAGCAAGCTCCAGTTCACTTCATTGGTAAACAGCATCGCCACTAAGGGCACCATTAAGATGGACGCTGTCGCGAGCGACACATACCACATCTGGCGGCGGATGCTGCGACGAACGCGTTTCATCGTCTTCATTTCCAAATCATCCGGTGTGGCCGGCTTCGGTGAAATTGCCGCGGTTTCTAATGTTCCCGTGCGAATCAACCTGGCAATGTGCGGATCATGGCGCGCAAGCTCTTCGACTAAGGCTCGCGACTCTTCGCTTGCTTCGCCGGCAATATACGCCGGCAATAAATCAAGAATAACATTTCGTGGAACGGATTCCATTGAGTTCTCCATTTGTTTCAGGTTTCTATCAGTTCGCGATTCGCCCGCCATTCCGCCAGTTTCAGCCGCAGCCGGTGCACCTTAACTTTGGCCGATGCTAACGAGATGTTGAGCGCGTTCGCAATTTCATCATAAGCCACTCCGTCCGCCCGAAGCAGCAGCGCGGCTCGATCCACTTCCGGAAAAGTCTGCAAGTACACTTGCAGAGCTTCTAACTCGGTTTTGTGGCTAATCACTTCTTCGAAATGCGGACCCGAATCCGGAAGCTCCGGCGGTAGCTCCGTAAGCCGTTTTCGCCGCCGCACCGACTCGATATGCAGATTCCGCGCGATGGTGAGCAGATAACCTTTGACCGTGGCCGACACCAGCGGCGCTTTCCCGGTAAGAGCACGCGCGAATGTTTCGGCGGTAATATCCTCCGCCTCCGCCGCGTCGCCGCACAGAAACAGGGCGAAGCGGTAAATGTCACCCGCGTACCGGGTGTATAAAATGTGGAAATCGGTTATATGCATCTGGCTTCAGACATAATATGGAATTGTCCTGCAAAAGTTACAAATGATTTTGATGAACAGACAAAGCTTCATGAAAATCTATAACTCTGAAATTACGCGAGAGCGGCAACGTCCGGTTGAGTTACGTGTGTGTACGCCCGGCATGGGCATGAACCCCGTTGGCTAGCTTATCCCACGGGGCCATGGTGAAGGGCCGAACCCCTGAACAAGTCCGGGGCAGGCGCTGCGGTCAAGGAGGCGCACTTCCCCGCTCGTCTTGCGACACTTATGCCCGACCGGGCTCAGTCGTGAGCGGCGCGGCGACAACCGCCGGCCTTGTAAATGTGAAAGAACCTTTTTCGCATTAGATGTTGATTCATCCTGCGATGATGAGTTTATCCTGAGCCTGTCGAAGGACCCGGTGCGGACCCGCACGCCGGGTGTTGTGGTAAGGGCGGGAGAGAAACCCGCCCTTACCCGATTAGTTACAAATAAAATAACTCATTCTGTATCATGTCCTGGGCAGCCACATGCGGGTAAGCTGAATAACTTCCAGTTGCTGCAAAAAAGTAAACTTCCTATTTTCGTCAAGAGTTACCGGAAAATATCCCTTATCTTAGCAAAAGCAGTTTCTTACTCGATTTGAACTCGGTAGTCGTCAGTCGGTAAATGTAAACTCCCGACGGTAAGATTGCTCCGTTGTCATCCCTTCCGTCCCAAACAACGGTGAATGTACCGGCCGGCTTTTCTTCGTCCACGAGTGTTCGGATTTTTTGTCCCAGAAGATTGAATATTTCGATTCGGACACGCGTCGACCGGGCCAAATCATACAGGATTCTCGTTTCAGGATTAAATGGATTGGGATAGTTCTGACGAAGAGCGAACGCCGCTGGAACGGTTTCTGATTTATGTTCTTCGATGCCCGTCACTAAGACGGTGGCCTCGTTAGACGGCACGCTTTCGCCACGATTGTACACGGCAGTCACCTGGTAGAAAAAATCACCTGCTCCCGGCTGCGGCTCGGTGAAACTCAGAGTCGCTGCATCCACGTTACCGACGCGCACCCCCGTGTTTGTGGCATTGGATGTCATTGAACGATAGATATTGTAACCGACGTGGACTATCCCGCTTTTCTCCTGAACGGTTATTTGAATGGTCTCTGAATCCGTCCCGCTAACATTATCATTGGCCGTGAAGGTAACTTGAAAACTGCCGACCTGGTTACTGGCTGGAGTCCAACTGAACTTACCTGTGCCGTTGCCATTGTCTGAAAAATCTGCGCCGCCCGGTAAGTTGGTTGCAGTTAATGATATTTGATCCTGGTCGGGATCCGCAGCTGTTACCAGAAATTCCAGCAGCTCTCCAACCACAGCGGTCTTATTTCCTATTGCGGTCAAAACCGGTGGTCCATTGCCGGTACCCGTACCATCGTGAGTAGCCGTCAACGTATAGGCGGATGCTTCAAAACCATAAACAGTTATGAACCAATCACCTGCCTGGATTGCCGGCTGACTGCTTTGATCAACGACGATTAACTCCTCATTTGGGGCCTCGTTTTCTGATGAAAAATCAAAAATGAAATTCGCCGGACTGGGCGGCTTTGCCAATCTCATAAACAGGTCGGGGTCACCAGTTGAATTACTTGTCTCAACTCTCAGGGATGTGGCCCCCGCAGGACTCGTTAGAAAAAATTCCTGAACTTCATCTTGCCCGACATTTCCGTTCACGGGTACACCGTTCGTCAACGCCCGGGGTTCGGTGTAAATAGCGGTCAGGGTGTAGTTGGATTGTTCAAAGCCCTCCACGGTAACAAACCAATCTCCGGCTTGAACTGACGGATCTGTAGCAAGATCAACGATAATTAATTCCTCGGACGGGGCTACAAAATCTGAAACGAAATCAAAATCACCAGTATCTAAATTTGGTGGTGCCCCAAATTTGACAAATAAATCAGGGTCGCCGGTTGAGTTACTGGTTTTGAAAATCAGTGTCGTTGCCTCCTGTGGCACTGTGATAAAAAATTCTTGCAGCTCACTTTCCGCAATAGCTCTCGTCACAGATTCCCCATTGTTTAACTGTTCTGGCTGTTGACTGATGAACCTTGGCCTTGCTGAAAGACGCAGTTTGTTGGTTGTCGTCTGTGAGTATCGTTTGGCAGCGCCTTTTATTCTACCGACTTTATTCCTACTCTTGGCTTTTTCTGTCATACCGCCGATAACCGGCGCCTGCCAATTCAACATGATCTGCTCCTTCTCTTCTACGGCGGTTAGGTTGACTGGAGACGCGAGGACTGGCCCATCGACAACCTGAAAAACACCATCTTCGCCAGACGCTGCAATAGACGCATAGGAAGCATCCGAAAGAACCAGCTCAGAAATTCCAATAGCGAGATTGGCTGCTGGCGCAGTATCCGCAACATCAAAAAGAATGTGCACCAGTTCTCCCGTGGAGGGCTCTACATTCGTCCCTTCGAAATCAAACAACGCGATCACCATTTCTCCCGGCACAGGGATGTTGAAATCCAATCCGGATTGGTTCTGAGTGCGATTTACCGACCTGACCCTTGAGGGCGTGAGAGAAATCGAATCATAGTTCAAGGTGAAAATCAAGCCGGCAATTGTGTCTACATTGTTGAGTGAAATTGAAACAGTGTTATTAATGCTACCCGGTAAACCCGATGCATTTTCAACGGTCAGGATGTTGGTTTGGCCAAAAGCAATCCCACACCAGAGGTAATATGTAAATAAAAAAGCAGGCGTCAAAATTTTCTTTATTGCGTTCATTTTGTTCTCTTTTTTTATTGGCAGTTCATTTACCTGGAATAACTCAGCACGTTGCTTCTCGTATAGATGGTAGAGCCATCCGGTGGCATGATGACCGCTTCAATCGATATCGTTGTGACGCTGTCATCGACGTTCGGTATGGTGAAGCCGCTGAAAATGGCAATCCCGGCACGATTACCCACAAAATTCAAAGGTTTCTCCTGAACCGCGAGCAATTGCTTCCGATCACCGTTCTTGAAGGCGGCCAACACAATTTTGCCTTCATCGGCCGAGACGAAATTGTAACTCAAATTGACTTTTTGCAAAGTGACGCTGTTTCCAACCACGGTTGGGAATCCTTTTTCCGGAGTTGGTAGAATACCGACGATAGTAGCTTTATCTTGATCCTCCGGCTGCAGTCCTCCGGTGAAAGCATAGTTTGCCTGTCCGGTCCTGGTTTGTTCGTCTTCTTTAACTTCCAGATTTATTTGCAGCGTGCTGGTGAGTGTCTGATCATTCCTGGTAAAGCTGTACTTAATGTTGGCATTCCGGTCTGGATTGGGATCACCATCGGGGAACAGGAAAGCGTCATTTATCTCGTAAGCCCAATTATTGCCGGTTGTGGTTCCTACTATATAAGTTAGTAATGCATAGAGATCATCTTGCCTGGAAGTTAGTCCATTGAGTTTGGTCTGAAGACGCTCAATAGGCTGAATTGCCAATCGCATTGCTGATTGGTTTGAACCCGATCCCTCCTGGTTAATCACATTGATTGCTGCCAGATCATCCACCTGCATGAAACCCAGTGGGAAAAGCTGATCCTCGACCAGCGCGCCGAGTGCGCTCTGTAGCTGCGGATCACCCGAAGTGCTTTGTAAAATGTATCTGCCGGTAAAAATGCCGTTGAAAATTGCCGGCTCGGTTTCGACCTCAGCAGCAAGCGTTGATTTAAGAGTTAGGCCGCCTCCAGAGAGTGAATAAGTACCCTGCAACGACTGATTTTCCTGGTCCAGTTTCACGTTGACGTTTGCGATGGCGCCCTGCTCAGAAATCTCCAGAACAATCTCGTCATTATTGAGAGCGGCTGTTGTACTGGCATCGAAAACATTCAAAAGTAGATTTTCTGCGGGCGCAGTGAGGAAATATTTGTCTTCAGGTGGTTCACCCTGTCCGCTTAATTTGTTCAAAGTAAATCGCACCGGCAGGACGTTCTTGCCTGCAGGTGGAGTCTCGTTAAAAACCTCACCGTCGATCACAATCGTCAATTCGGTTATGGTCACGGTCCCGGCATAAGCCGTCTTGCCGGCCAAGTCGGCAAAGCCGCCTTCGAATTCTACAAACTGTGAGTTATCTACTTCGAGAATCACTTTAACAGGACCATTTTGCAGATTTTGCGGAATCTCAGTCTCCAGGACGTGAGTGACCTCAGGTGTTGATCCTGCACTTACAGCCTTGGGTTGGACTTCAGGGTTGTCCCCCGGAAACTTGATTTTAATTTTGGCGGCGTCCAGGCCGAAATGTGGAACGTTTATCGAAACCAGCACGAGATCTCCCGGTTCCGTGCCTTGCGGATTCACACCGACCACCTTGGGTACGATCAAGTCAGTGAGTGATGCGAACGAAACCATGGGTTCATCTACATCCTCTGTGGTGCGAACCGTAACCGGGCCTGTCTCTGCTCGCTCGTGAATCGACGTTTGAATCGTACTCGTGACAATCTGGCCGGGTGTATTTGTAACCTGCTGTGGTTCCATCAGAAAGCTGTTTTGGGTTGTCCCGAAAAACGCGATGTCCGTGTTGGCGGCACTCGGCGTAAAACTTGTGTAAGATATCTTGATGTCGACGGTTTCACCCTTTGAGCCGATGGGAAGTTTAACATCTTTACCGTCGATCTTGTCCGTAAGCGTGATCGGACTGCCGTTGTCCATGACTTGCAATTCGATTAAGCGGGGTATTTCGATGGTGAAAACATAGTCATCAAGATTCACAAAGCTGGAGATGAGGTCTTGCAAGTGAGCCAAATCAAGGGGCATTTCAAAAAACGGCGGGGAGCCTGCAGCCTTTCCTCCCTGTCGAAGTTGCAATTTTTTAAAATCACTGCCACTTCCAGCTATTTCATTGCGTGTTATGCTAAATGTGCTCAAAAATTGTGAGTCACCGGTCGTTGAATTTGGTGTCGGAATCAGCGGTGTCGCTGTATTTTGTACCGTTCCCGTTGGCGGCGGGACACGTTTGAATAGTTTAATTTCTTTTACCGGCATAGCCGTATTGCCAGCATCGGTTAACGGAATGTCGTCAATGTAGACTTGGGCGAATTTGAAACTCTCGACCAATTGGTTTGTTAGTTCTGGTGATGGGGCATCTACTGCGGCTCTGATTTCGAAACCATACCATTCCGGATCACTTAAATCTAACCCACCATTTACCACGGTCAATAATGCTTTCCAAACGTTAATTCTACCATTACCGAATAAATCGTCCGGGCCGGAAGCGCCCAAATCGTCAGCAGTAGCTTCGATGATGTTAATTATTTGTTTTTCAGTCATTTCCGCTGGTCGTTTTCCTGATTGAACAATTACTTTATCGAGGAGGAACATTTCACCAGCCAGACCGGAGACCAGTGGGGCGGCAAAAGAAGTGCCGCTATCACCTGATAAACTGTAATCCCTTTGCAAAACAGCAATAACCCCGGGAGCGCTAACGGAAATCTTAGACCCGAAATTTGAAAAAAAGTTGGCAAAAAACTCTCCAAAAGGACTACCTGCATTGTTACTCCGAGCAACCGAGGCCGATACAACCATAATTGCAGGATCCCCCGGTTTTCTGGGCCTGTCCGGAGCCACAACTTTGGGAAATAGTAAACCAGCATCAATTCCGTCGTTTCCGGCAGATGTCACCACGATTTTCCCTGCGGCGCCTATTTCTCCAAACCAGCCGCCACCGAATAAAAGTTCCAGAAGTGGATCGGTCGGATGGCCCCAGCTTATATTTATCACTTTGACCTTGGGATCTGAACTGGCAATTTCTACTCCCCCGATTTGAAGATACATTGAAGTGGAAGTCTTTATTGGACGGAGGTTGATATGTTTACCGGTGCCTAGCGCAACAGCGCCGGACGCCGCTGCTGCGCCAGAAACCTGAGACCCATGGCTATCGAATTCGTCAACAATTTTGTCAAGCGTTGTCACTCCGCTAAAGAATATACTTGTTGGAGCAGCCTCTTTAAATCCAACTACGGTCGGGTCTTTAATACGTGATCCGAATTCCGGTTCGCTTGTCCGGCCGTCTCCAAGTCCGGCATCAACCACCGCTACTCTTACATCTGGAATGTTTGAAACACCTTCCAAAATGGCCTCTGCCAATCGGTGGCCGGCGTAGGTTCCCATGGCAAAGTGATGATACCTTATTTCACTGAAGGTGGCAGTTGTACTATTGTAGGAGTTCAGGATTGGTCCAGGGTAACTTTCCGACACGCCGCGATCCTGTTCAGTGAGATACGAGGGCAGGGCGCCGTCAAGCAGTGGGTTTTCTGCCAGACTTTTTGCTAGGCTGAATGGGTCTCGTCCATCTGAAATCCTTGCCTGAATCAAACGGAGTCTAAAAATAATACCCGCCTGAGTTAAATTGTTTTGCGCAAGAAAATCGGAAATTTCCGGCAGGCCGACATCGTTTTTGAAATCCAGGATGATTTCATTGCGGACGTAACGAATGCCATCTTGGGTTTCTGCAAAGTCAGCAGAATCCGGCGGAGTCGCCTCCACAACCACAACATTAAACTGGAACGCATTGCTGACTTCGCTATTTACGGTCGCAGTGACAAAACCAGGGTAAGCGTTTTTAGGAACATTTAACCTGATTTCAGTGTCGGACCAGGAAACGATGTCCTCAGTTTGGGCCACAACTTCGCTAAACTTTAAAACACTATTTGATTGCAGTGTCCCAAATCTTTCACCGGTAACGACGACTTCTTGCTGTCGCATTGCGGCAGCGGGAGTGATGTCTGAAATAAGAGGGGCGGTTCCCGACACGGTCACTTCAAAATTGACGGCATTGCTCGATTGTTCATTTACGGTAACGGTAACCGAGCCACTGCTTGCTCCTTGCGGAACAATGACCCGTAATTCAGTTGCAGTAGCTGCCACTACGGTTGCTTGTGTCTCCTTAAATCTGACAAGATTTCCTGACAGGATTAAGTCAAAACCCGCCCCATTGATTTTGACTTGCTCGCCAACTCTTGCGCTTGCCGGCTCCATGCTAAAAATTGTCGGGGGAGGTATAGATTTCAGCAAAAGTATATCGCGGATTTTTTCGACGTCGCCCCTTGTCACTGCCCCATCGGAATTGATGTCAGCGGCAAAAACCTGCGTTTCCCCAGGATTCGCTAATTTGCCGATGGCAATGTCTCTCGCTCTGATCAAATCGAATATTTCGATGAAACCATTGCTGTCGACGTCTCCTTTTGAGCCAGCAACAACCGGAATCTTGGCATTGTTAACGGAAGTTTGGTTCGGCCTAATGTCTTGAGCATTTGCGCCAAAACCAAGGCAACAAATTGCGATAAAACTATTGAGGAATAAGGTTTGCATTTTCATTTTCGATGTATTCCCATGTGAAATTAGAACATCTGAAAAATGACGCAGGCTGAACAACCGGAACCAACCCACTGATAAACGCTGAAATAAATTAATTCGTGGAAGAACAAACCGCTTGCCAACAGCGCTAAAGCATCCGCTATTGGAAGTCTTTGCTCTACGATCAGATCGACTGTTCCAGCGAAGAGGTTTGCAAAGCTGTACAGTCCAATTCCTGTTAGTGTCACTGCCTTCATCTATCTATTTCATGTTTAGACCGGATAGGTCACGGGGCATACGCCCCGATTCCCTCCTAAGAACCGTACGTGACAGTTTCCCATCATACAGCTCAAGCCCTTCAAAAGGTTACACTTGTGGTGGTTCCCGCAAGTAATGCTTACTTCACGATAGTCGTAGACTGTCAGCGTGACCGAAGTCCAAGGGCGCACCAGCTCAAGGCCGTCATTTGCTTTCCCTTATTAAACTGATTCATTCTACTTTCTCGTGATGAGCACCTGCCAATTATTAGCCTCATTACGGAGCCGAGAATGTTTCACTCGGTATCCCCGCCGTTACAGCGGAGCATTCGCTTCCCAAAGGCACCTCAACCCAGACCTCCGACAGCTTGCCTACGGTTAGCCTGCCCAGAGGGCAGAGGCACTGGGGTTCCACGTTCCGCATACTTGACCCAATGAACAACTTAGGTGAACCTTCTACGCCGACGGTACTCCAGTTCCGTGCAGGTAGTTAGAAGACCTGCAACCTGACCGTTTGTGCAAACACGAGGAAGCACAGATAAGACCTATTAGTCGCATCGCTCTTGACGACGCTTAACGGTTTTCGATTCCTCTCACCATATTGCTCGACCTTATACCGCGCTCACAACAGCTTACGGTCGTCTGAACGCTTGTCCTTGATCAATTTGCCACTATGATAAATACCGCGCATTGCTCGATTTCTCCATGTGACCGTGGAGTCATACAACTTCTGCTTCGTATTCACCGTTGAAATTAAGAGTCCTGGGGTGTTCCTCCGAAGACGGCCAACAATCACCCCATCCGGACGAACAAAAAAGCTGGGCCAACAGCTTTCCTTTGCAGAAGAATTGCTGCAACTGATCCAAATGTGACTACTAGCAGAGGCGGCTTGCATCGACGCTGGCATAGTAATTTCCGGTAGGGTAGAGCCTCGATTCAATTTATGGAACTCAGCACCGACCTGCTTCTGCATTGCTCGATAACGTTTCTGCCCAATATTGGCAGCGTGATAGGAATGAAACATCAGGTCTACGCCTTTGCCCTTATACTCCCGATATAGCTCTGGATAGCGGTATTCGTGGCAAATGATTGCACCACAGTGTACTCCCCGAATGTCGAACACACTAAAATGATTTCCGGGAGTGTAGTGGAGCAGCTCACCGGATCTACCCGAACGACCTCCTGTACAAAACATTTTGTCGTAGCGGTCGACGAGCTCTCCACGATCGCTGATGATATAGAGACTATTGTGGGGTTTATGTTGACCCGTGAGGCGGTGTGTTGACCCCAAAATCACCCACAGCTTCAGTTTGCGAGCTTGGTCGATTACCTTAAGAGTGGATGTTTCAAGTAATTCCCACTCAAAGCCCTTATAGGATTCGATATCATGTCCAGCATACCCCGACAGACACGCCTCCGGGAAATGCGCCACTTGAGCACCCCGGTCCTTAGCACTATGCATCTGCGCAAGGATGTACCTTAAGTTCTGGCTAACGTCTGCACTTGTAGGAAATTGGCATGTGGAAACAGTGAGTTTCATCGACTACCCTTCTTTACGATATAACGACAGTGTACGCCCGGCATGGGCATGAACCCCGTTGGATATTTTATCCCACGGGGTGAACGAATAGGGTGTAAGTCCCTTGGAAGTGAACCTCTGTATGTTAAATGTACAGCAATTACGAGCGAAAGGCAACTGCAAAGCCACGAGGCTTTGTGGAAAGGAAGCTTGGTCCCGTTGGCTGGTTTATCCCACGAGACATGGTGAAGGGCCGAACTCCTGAACAAGTCCGGGGCAGGCGCTGTGGTCAAGGAGGCGCACTGTCACGCTCGTCTTGCGACACTTATGCCCGACCGGGCTCAGTCGTGAGCGGCGCGGCGACAACCGCCGGCCTTGGAAATGTGAAAGAACATTTTCACATTCGATGTTGAATCATCCTGCGATGATGAGTTTACCCTGAGCCTGCCGAAGGGTCCGGTGCGGACCCGCACGCCGGGTGGTGTGGTAAGCGGGGGAGAGAAACCCCCGCTTACCCGATTAGTGGCATTATTTTCTAAGTTTCTTTAACATTTCTTCAGCATTTGTATTCTCGGGATTTAACAATAAACTTTTCTTGTAGTGTTTAGTTGATAATTCTTTGTCACCCTTTTTCATATATGCTTCTGCTAAACTATCAAAAGTGTTGGCTGATTGTGGGAACGCGTATACATTCATTTTAAAAATAGCAATAGCTTGGTTAATTTTATTCTCTGAAAGAAGGTCGTAACCTTTGTTGTTTATTTCAAATTCTAAAATATTAATATCCACGGCCCGGTTATTATATGTCTCTTTTGCAGTTTCCGCTCCTTTGTCCAAAACTATGTTGATAATTTTTTCAGTAAAATTGCGATTCGCTTCATTGTCTGCAACAGGAATAGTTGGATTATAAGACGGATCAAAAACAATCTTTGCTAATTGGTAATTAATATCCCCAAAATTTCTATGGGCTTGATTTGAAAGAGAAATAATTACAACATTCTCATCAACAAAATTAGCAAAGTCTGCATAGAACACACCATTAGATCCATTATGTTGAATTAAGATAGTATTTCTACTGGTTTTATGAACATCCCAACCATATGCATAGTATGCATTGGTGTCTTCATTATCCCTTAAAATTGGATGATAGTATTTTTCTTTTGCCTCTTTTGATAAAATATCATCCGTTATTTGAGATTGACTCCACTTGAACAAATCCTCAGTTGTTGAAAGTATTCCACCATTTCCTTTTAAGTGCCAATATGGAGCATTTTCATCCCATTTTTTCTCGGTTGGTTTTCCCCACAATTTCCCACCTTGGTATCCAATTGCAATCTCATCGTTATTGAACTTAGGTCGCGAGTATCCTGTTAATTCTATATTAGCTGGTTGCCATAAATTTTTATAGAGGTATTCCTCGTAAGACAGTCCGGAAACCTTTTCAATTATTATAGCTAACGAGACTGTCGGAAAACCCCTCAACATCTGAGATATTTTGTGCTTGCGCAAAATATCTCAAAGGAGCCCCCCCCAATTGCTCTTTTTGAATTTGCGGTGGTACTTTCCTGCTCGACACCCGTCGCAATTCCGATT
>JAJDAG010000132.1 GCA_029262005.1 Candidatus Zhuqueibacterota bacterium
ACGCCATGCAGGGAGACAGGGAAAAATGCATTGAAGCCGGCATGGATGATTACCTTTCCAAACCCATTGATACTGAAAAATTGCGGGAGATTGTGGAAAAATGGATCGATACTTCAAAAAAAGAACGTGCGTACCAAAAACGCTGCGTCACAGTAGTTAATGAGAATTTCAACGCCACTGAAATCGAGAAAAATCAAACTCATTGAAACTGAGATCACCGAGCAGCAATCGACAAAAAGGATACTCATCTTTTTCATTCGAAATAAGGACTTCAGCATGAGTCAAAACGTCAAAAACTTCAATATAAGTATGTTTCTTTTTTTTGCAGGATTGGTCGGGAGTGCTGCGTCCGTTACTGCGCAGCAAAGGATGCACATCAGCGGATATGGAAACATGCATTACATGAATCACAGCGGAATGCCGCGGTTTGTTGACGCGCCGGATCTGAACAATGGTTTTTTTCAAATTCGAGAGTTCACGCTTTTCTTCGATTTTGCCATTACGGACGCAATCATCGCATCAACTGAACTTGAAGCAGGAGACAATGGCTCCAGATATACTGCCAACTACGCCTATGCTGGCATAGAAGTGTCAGAAAACTTGAGTTTCCGTGTTGGAAAAATTCTGGTGCCGTTTCTTTCTTACAATGAAAATAAGCCGAATTTTAAACAATTCCTTATGAGTCAACCTTTCACCGCATGGAATGTGGTTCCGGTAAATGGCGTTGCGTTGCAGTTTCATGGATTTGGCTGGGGAGATGCCGGTGTTATGCTGAACTGGCACCACGCTCTGGGAGAAACAGGCATGCTGGCCGTGAAACTCTCCTTAATCAACGGCATCGGCTCCGATTCAAATGTCCTGGACGACAATGTCGTGCAGTTGGATGCAGGTATTGTGAAACCCGTCGTTCGTACCAGAGATGGATTAATCCAAAATCGAGAAGCCACTGAGCTGATTGACAACAATGACGACAAAGCAACAGTAATAAAGGCTTCGTTTAAAACACTTGAAATCCCTTTGGAGTTTGGCATATCCTGGTATCGGGGTGCCTGGGACCCGGCAGGCGACAGGTACCTGAGGATGCTTGGCCTGCATCTGAATTGGCTAGCGCGCAACGTGACTTTAAGAGGTGAATACGTCACAGCGCATGTCGAGCAAGGTGCCGGCATCGATCCGGTTGCCGATGCCGGGATGATGGGGCCGGCAACGCTCAATACCAGCACTAAGGATTATGACATGAATGCCTTTTACCTGGAAGGGTCTGTTGTCCCTGTTCGTTGGTCTCGGGATCGTTTTCTCAGGCTAATATCGCGCTATGACGAGGTCGATACCAACGACAAAGCAATTTTCACTCCGTTCGATCGCGCCAGGGTAACCTTAGGACTTGAGTGGCAATTCGCAACAAACACGCGCTTCCGTTATGAGTTCCAACATGCCAAGATTGACGATTTCGATAATGCACCCATGCCGTTCAAAAACGCTGGCGGCAAGGAAATCGTAAAAATGCACATGGCTTCGTTCATTTTTTCATTCTAGTGTTCAGTTACTTTCTAATCGCAATAAAGAGAACGTGTCAATGATATCAACAATAAAACAAACTTTGACGCTTAGCACAAGGATCGTGCTGGGACTCTACATTTTATGCGGCGCTCTCTGCACCTCAGTCTCAGCAGGCAACATTGACATTTACATTGCCTACTCGGGAAAGAACAAGGAGACAATGAATACTTTGAAAAAAGCATTTCATAGCAATCTAACGGTAAAGTCTTACAACGTCGATCTGCTGGCATTAGCGGACTACTCCGGCAAACAAAAAGCTATTGCCAAGTTGGAACGTGCAAGTCTTATCGTCATCATTTCAGATGCAGCCATGGAGGCCCTAAAAGGTGCTTCTTTGGATACAGATTTCCTGGCCCTGCATAGCCTCAAGAAAACCGTGACATCCAGAAAGGTGGATTTGCGCATCGTAAAGAAAGGGACAAATCTGGACCACCGGCTTAAAACGCACGCAGTCTCAAGCGAAAACGACCTCAAAGATCTCAGCATTCTGCACAGTTTCGACGTCCTGGTCGTTGATGAAAGATCCGTAAAAATCTACAAAGTGGTGGTTTTGGCTGCTACAAAGCTTCTAGGTAAATGAAAACAGGAACAATTATTAATAAAATATGAAGATTAGAGATGCGCAATAAATTATTAGGCTGGATGGTACTGGCACTCTTTATCACGGTCTTCGCGGCCGTGGCAATTCTGGCCCACATGCAACACATTGCCACTGCCGGGCGGTTTAACGAACAACACGAGGCCATCGTCAGTTTCGCTACCGCCAATGTTGAAATCGGAATTTCAACCGGGAGTATTCATGCTGTAAAAAAGTTTCTCGCAAAATTGAGTGCATATCCAATTTTTACCGGCGCCATCGTCTACGATCAAGAAATGACTCCTTTAGTGACCATCCCGAAAGAATTTGACCTTCCTTTCAGCGACGAAGAAATGGTGAAATTAGAAGAGGTAACATATGGTAATATCAAGTATGGTGTCCAGACTTTAACAGATGAGGACGGGGAAAAAATCGGTTCTCTGCTCATTGCCTTCACCTTTGCACCAATGAAAATTGAAAACAGAAACGCCATCCTTCTTACCAGCGCAATCTGCTTTCTTTTGCTGGTGCCAGTCATGAGCGCTATCGCCTGGCGGCTGCGATGGTATGAAAAAACTCTAAAGGTGAACGAAAATCTCTTTCTGGAAAAAAACAAAGCCCTTGAGGAAAGCCAGGTTTCACTGAATCAGGCTCTTAAGCAATCAAGAGAGTTAGCATGTGAGGCACAGAAGGCCAGTGAAGCCAAGAGCGAATTCCTCGCCAATATGAGCCATGAAATCCGCACGCCCATGAACGGCGTCATCGGCATGACCGGTATTCTTCTCGAAACCGACCTGTCGAAAGAACAGCGTGAATATGCAGAAACAGTGCGCAA
>JAJDAG010000133.1 GCA_029262005.1 Candidatus Zhuqueibacterota bacterium
CGGTTGGCAACGATAAAGGATGCATCCAAATCACCAAACGGCGAGTCTTCTTCCTGGCACTGATCGTTGACGAATGAATAATGTTCGTGCATGTCGTGCCATAGATTCTGGAAGAATGCAAAAATAGACGGCATGTCTTCAAGCACAATGTCCTTTTTATGTTTTGCGAGCACATCTGTGAGAATGTTATTATAAACGCCCCAACCGGTTGAGGCAAGAAATGCATCTCCCACTTGGCGAATCTTCAGGGCAACATGATTGTCCGGTAGAAGGGTCAAAGGACCAAAGTTATTTTGACTGTCTGCTGCCACAACAATTTCAGAATCTTTTTTTACAGCAACAACGATTGACATGCTTGTTTTCTCGCTTATTTGTTTGGTGAGGGAGGATAAAAATTCAACTTAATTTTAGTACGCCGCCAGCAGGCGTGCAGCTTCAATAATCTGTGCCTGACTGACTAGGAATTGTGATTCCAAAGTTGGACTGTAAGGCACCGGCGTGTCCAATGCGCCAAGAACCCTGACCGGCGCATCAAGATATTCAAACGCTTCTTCCGCAATGATCGAGGCAACGGATTGGCCAATACCACCGGTTTTGCTGTCCTCGTGTACAATGAGCGCCCGATTTGTTGTTTTAACACACCAGAGAATGGCCTCTTTGTCCAGAGGTTGCAACGAACGCAAATCCAGGACCCGACAGGAAATACCCTCTGCGTGCAGTTTTTCAGCCGCATCAAGACAACGGTGGACGTAAGCGCCATAAGTGATCATGGTCAAGTCGTTGCCGTCACGTTTGATGTGGGCTTTACCAATGGGCAAAGTGAAATCATCCTTTGCTGCCGGCAAATCCTGCTTGATATTGGCCGCACGGTAGAGCGCAATGTGCTCATAAAAAAGTACCGGGTTGTCATCGCGAATGGCTGATTTAAGCAGCGCCTTGGCCTCTGCCGGCGTTGACGGACAAACGATTTTTAAACCGGGTGTTCTGTAAAACCACGGATCTGTATTTTGCGAATGGAATGGCCCTGCATTGCGCAAGCCACCCCATGGCAAGCGAATGGTTACCGGCACCGGTTGGTTCCATCTGGCGTAAATTTTGGCGGTGTTGTTCACCAACTGGTTGAAGCCGCTTGCAACAAAATCATTGAATTGAATTTCAGCTATTGCACGTTTTCCAAGCAATGCCGCCCCGGTTGCAGCGCCGGGTGCCCTTGACATGAATCATAATAAATGGGTGCCACGTGCCTTCAGGCCGTGCTTAACTCAGGCAATCAAAGGAACTCATGTCAGAGAATACCACAACCCCTCGAAAAAAGTTAAAACGTTATGAGATGATATCCCGTCATATGACTGATGCATTGAACACCAAGGCCTAAAGGCACGTGGCGCACGGTGGCTGGGCCGGGCCACCCGTCGCGCCCGGCCATGGTTTAGGGGGTTGGATACGTGAAGCCCGTTAATTTTGATTAGTTTTAATCAATCATTTATGAAAAGGTCTTGCAATTGGATATAAAGCACGTCTTATCCCACCCCCTAAACGATGAAGAGTATGATGTTAAAATATTCAAGAAGACACTTTTTCAGGACTGATTGGGGCAGAAGCCCAAATTTATTGAACGAAATGCGTTTACAACGAATTAGTTTTCATATTTTATTACTATTGGTTTTGTTCCTTGAATGCTCTTGTGGTACTTGGGCATTGGTGGATAAGCATTCCTTTCAAGCATCTCTATCTTCTCGGCGAATACGAATCCAACTAGTCGATGGTACCTTTGTTGAAACTTCTAATTATGAGGTGCGAAACGATACTTTGATAGTGATTAGACAGAAGACACCATTCTACGCGGCGAACGACCTGCTTATCCCTTTTGAAAACATAAAGGAAATCAAGATTGACAAAGCCGATCCGAAGAAATCCGCAGCACTGGCTGTTGCATTTACTGCCATAATAGTCACAATTTTTATATATGCCAATTCCTTTACCAAAGCTTTATCGACAGATGGAACCTAAAGGCCTCGCTCGCCCCGGGATTCTTCCCAGGGCGCAATTAGAAAGGGCTTCTGCCCCACCAAGTTGAGTATAGTAGCGCGCCCGGCCATGGTTAAGGGGATTGGATACGTGAAGCCCGTTAATTTTGATTAGTTTTAATCAATCATTTATGAAAAGGTCTTGCAACTGGATATAAAGCACGTCTTATCCCACCCCCTAAACGATGAAGAGTATGATGTTAAAATATTCAGGGACACATTTTTTCAGGACTGATTGGGGCAGAAGCCCAAATTTATTGAACGGCCCGGGTTAGAAACCCGGGCCGAGCGAAATGTGATTGAAGAGTTCGTTTTTTCTTTGCGATATTTGCGGCTCTGCGAGAGAGTTTTTTGAAATTGGTACGGACACAGCCAGACTACAACACCTCTTTGGTGCCGACATAATCCGGGATCTCTCCCTGGTAACCATAAATTTTTTGCAGCAAACGTGACATCCAGCGTTTTTGCAGGCGCACATAAAACTGGTCAGCCGCACGCCGGGCGCCGAGCAGCAGGGTGGGGTAGGCATGGACCGTGTCTGCAATTTTTGCCAACTTGAGGCCATTTTTCATGGCCAGGGCGTATTCGCTGATAATTTCTCCCGCTTGCAAACCCGCTGCATGCGCGCCAAGAATTTTTCCATTCGGCGAAAAATGCAGCATGACAATGCCCTCTTCCTGCTGCTCGGTAACCGCGCGGTCAATTTTGGAATAAGGCAACTCAATGCTGTCAAAACGCACATTGTCGCGTTGCAACTCTTCAGAGGTTTTGCCCACGTGCGCACATTCCGGGTCGGTGTACGTGGCCCAGGGAATGACGGTGCTTTCAAAGGAATAAAGCGGTAACTTGAGGACGGCATTTACGGCAGCGGTTTTGCCCATATTTTCAGCGACATGGGTAAATTTGAGAAATGTTGTAATGTCACCGGCCGCAAAAATGTTGCTGATATTGGTACGCGCGTGTTTGTTGACGGGGATACCGGTTTTTTCATATTTCACGCCGGCATTTTCCAGTTGCAGTCCGGCAAGATTTGGCTTGCGGCCCACGGCAACCAGCAGGGCGTCACACAGCAATTCCTCGGTTTTTCCCTGTAGCGGGCCTACCTGCAGTTGAAATTGGCCATCCGCCTGTTTGTTTATTTTATGAATGGTTTGCCCCAACCGGAAAGCGACACCATCGCGTTTGAGGCGGTCAAAAATGATGTCTGCGCACTTTTGCTCGTCACGAATGAGAATTTTTTCATCAAGGGCAATAACGGTCACCTCAGAGCCAAGGTGGCTGAATGACTGGGCCATTTCCACACCAATGGGACCGCTGCCGAGGATGGCCAGATGCTTCGGCTGTTTCTGCAATTCAAACAGATTTTCATTGGTCAGATACTTGATTTTGTCAAGACCTGGAATGGGGATAATAAGCGACGAACCGCCGGCGGTGATAATGGCCGAACGAAATGTGATTTTATGCTCATCCTGGCCATGTTTCACGAGCAAGGTATGCTTGTCTACGAAAGCGGCCGTGCCTGTGATAATTTCCACGCCCCGCTTTGTCATTAACTCCGGTGAGTCCGCGTCTTCGTATACTTTTTGACGCGTGCTGCGAACCGAGTCCATCACCCGGGCAAAATCAATTTTGATGTTGTCAGCGGTGATGCCGTTCGCGGCTGCCTGTTTCATGCTCGCCGCCTGTTTGGCAATGTGCAACAGCGCTTTGGAAGGAACACAGCCGGTCCAGGTGCAATCCCCGCCGAGTTTGTTTTTTTCAATTAAGGCTGTGCGTGCGCCAAAGCTGGCACAGATGCCGGAGCTGGTCAAGCCGGCTGCGCCACCGCCGATTACAACAACATCATAGTCATATCTTTTCATGGGAAATTGTACCTGATTTTGAGTCTGGCGAAAAGTGCCGGAAAACGATCTCGCCGGTCTGTTATTTCAGACTTATAACATCCGGCTGCTTCTGATTTCTTCCAGAATTTTTTCCCGGACGTTTCTGCTGTAAAATGTGAGCCATGCTTTGCAACCGATACGGCTGAGCTTTGCAGCAGCGCCTTTAGAGCTGTTACAAGTCAAAGCTATGCAGAAAAAACAAGAACTGACACGCAGAGACGCAAAGATTACGTAGAGAGAAAAACCGGGTAAGTCATTTTCAGTCATTGTGAGTTTCTCCCATCGGTTTTATGGACAGCTTTAGAGTATGGAAAAAAATGCGTGTCCTTCGCGTCTCTGCTGTGTCTTTTTGTTCCGGTTAACCCCGTCAAAAAAAATGTATGACTCGCCGAAAACGACACTGAACCCAAAAAAAGTACGGTGTTTATTTTGTGTGAGATTGCAGAGGTTTTTTGTCAGTGGTGCAGACTAGAGCTTACTGTGGCTGCCGTCACAAAATGGTTTGTTTTTGCTGAATTTGCAACCACACCAGGCAACTTTTTTGGTCTCAGTGATTTCTTCAATAATTGGACTGAAGTCCGTGCCCTTGTGGGCGCCATTGCAGTATGGTTGATTTTCTGACAGCCCACATGTGCACCAGGCATATTTTTTAGGCTCAACTTCGAGGACGTACGGTGCTTTTTGTGCGATTTTTGGCTCGGTCATGGTGACTCCGTTTTTTGAGTAGTGTGGTCGCATCCGTGCTGAATATCTGCGCGGGATACAGGATTAAGGCCAACAAAGTAAAGGCCTGAATGGAAAAAAGCAAGGGAATTGTATTTCTGCTTATTCGAATGAGACCGGCAGGCTAAAGCATACTTTGCAGTTTTTCAATCTTACGTTTCACATCTTGTCGTTCCGGCGCAAATTCAAGAATCTCCTGCCATTCTTGAACAGCTTGTTTGTAATCACCTTGCTTGACGCGGATGAGTGCCAGGTTTTCTTTTAAACGCAAGTCTTTTTTATCCAATTCTTTCAATCGTTCAAACACTTCTGCGGCTTCGTTATACATTCTGTTTTTGAAATAGGCAGTGCCTAAATAGCGGTAGCCCTGCGGTTTGTCGGGGAATTGCAGGATGGCTTTTTTGAACATGCCGATGGCCGCTTCATGATCCTGCCGTTTGTATGATTCAATGCCATGCTTTATCAAGGTAGTCGCTGCAGAGTTGCCATTGGTTGCCGGCTTTGTCTCCGCCGCAATTACATCTGTTGTCGTGCTTTCAGGAATGAGGGTATCTGTTTCTGAATTTGCCGACGATATTGTGGCGCGTTCGGAACGCTTCTGTTGCTGTTCAATCAACTGAATGCGCTTGGCTATATCCTGCCGCTGCGGTTGGCTTTTTAGAACAGCACGCCAGGCATCGGCAGCGGCTTCAGGAATACCCAATCTCCAATAGATGATGCCGATATTTTCATGTACGGAGGCATCGGCCTTACCGGATTCCCGCAAAATTTGGTACGACTGCAAGGCCTCGTTCAACATGTTATTGCGGAAATATGCATTGCCCAGCATCGCGTGTGCATCGCTGAATTTAGGGTCAATGCGAAGCGCTTTTTTGAAGTACATGATGGCATCTTCAAATTCTCTTTTTTTGTATGCGCTAATCCCACAATTCACGAAATAGTGAAGGTCTTCTACGGGCTGCTTGGCCGATTGCGTCGGTGCGGCATCCGTGTCATCAGAGGTTGGCTTTGGCAAGGTGGTGCCAGCTTCATTGTCCATTCCGGCCGGCTGAGCAGATTCAGTCTCTTTGGGTGCCAAAACCTGTGGGGCTGGTTCATGAGTTTCAGTAGGAGCAATCGCTTGCGGCTCCGAAGTGGCTATTTGTTTTTCTGTGACTTTTTCTTGCTGTTGTAAGGGCGGCGCAACGGTGTCTGCTGATTGCGCCGGCTGGTTCGGCGTCTCCGGCACTATCGCCTGAGTCGGGGTTTGTTCTTTCGGAACAGTCGTATAGCTGCGTCTGGTGAATCTTCTGTTATATTTGTCTGAGAATTCATCGCTTTTGAGTTCTACCCAATCAATTCTTTCTTCCGGCCGTTCGCTGATTTCCTCTGTGGTAATTTCATCCGATGTTTCCTCAAGCAATTGCCCGGGAGCAAACGTTTCTTCATTTTTGGCAGGGCTTTCTATCTCACTGTCTGTTTCAGTAAGCAGAGCAGAAGTCAGGATTCCCGTTTCATCGAATTCGGCATGTGGCGTGTCCTGAGAAAACAGGCTGTCGATTGCCGTATCAAATAGTTGGCTTGAATTGTCCTGCTCAGCCTTTGACCTGGTTTCGTCCGAAATTTCCGGCGGAAGCGGCGGCGGCATTTTTGCTTCAACGTCGGGCGGGGCGTCCGAACGAACTGGGGCGACCAAAGGCTCTTCAGGTTCTATCGCTTCATTTTCAGTCGCAGCCTCGATTATCTCATTTGCCTCCGTGGCAATGGGGAGGTCCGGTTCAGGTGACTCAGCCTGGACGTTTGCGTCTGCTTTTTCCGCCGGGACTTTGTCTGAAGGAGGCTGTGTGGCAGAAAGCAAACTCAGATCAAAACTTGGAAAAAGGGAGTGGTCAAGTCCGGGCGCTCGTGGCGCGGGTGTGCCATCTTGAGCAGTTTCTTCACCGCCGATTTGATCCGTGATATTTGCAGCGGTGTCGGTTGGTATTTCAATCGATTCAATGGAATCTGCTGAATCCAGTTTGTCAATCTGCGGCTGGCGTATTTCGTTATCCGGCAAGGGAGCGGCTGGTTCTAAATCTACGGCTGTTTCCAGTGCTTCAGAGATTTGTGGTGCAGCCGGTTGTGCTTCTGTAATTTCTCCCTCGCTGCTTTCAAGTTCGTCATCTTGAGCTGGTTTTGTTTCAGTTGCCTTAACCGGCGTTTGTACTTCTGCGACTTCAGGCTTTTGGGGAGCCAGCGTCGGCGCTTCTGTAATTTCTGCTTCGCTGCTTTCAAGTTCGCCCACTTGAGCTGGTTTTACTTCAGCCGGTTTTAGCGGTGTTTTTGCTTCAGCAACTTCAGGCTTTTGGGGAGCAGCAGTCGGCGCTTCAGTAATTTCCGTCTCGCTGCTTTCCAGTTCGCCCTCTTGAGCTGGTTTTGTTTCAGTTGCTTTAACCGGCGTTTGTACTTCTGCGACTTCAGGCTTTTGGGGAGCAGTCGGTGGCGCTTCAGTAATTTCCGCCTCGCTGCTTTCCAGTTCGCCCTCTTGAGCTGGTTTTGTTCCAGTTGCTTTAACCGGCGTTTGTACTTCTGCGACTTCAGGCTTTTGGGGAGCAGCAGTCGGTGGCGTTTCAGCGATTTCCGCCTCGCTGCTTTCAAGTTCACTATCTTGAGCTGGTTTTGTTTTAGCCGGTTTTACAAGTGTTTTTGCTTTAGTAGCTTCAGGCTCTTGCGGAGCAGTCGGTGCCGCATCTGCAATTTCCGCCTTGCTGCTTTCAAGTTCGCCTTCATTAGCTGACTTTGCTTTCGTGGATTTTATCTGCCTGGACGTTTTCGCAGCTTCAGTTTTGGTTTTCTGTTTGGCTTTGAGTGGCTTCTTTGGTGCTTCAGCCTTACTGCTTTTGTCTGGTTTTTCAGGTGGCTTCGCTGCTTCCTCAGAGCTGCTCCGGTTGCTGTAATTGTCAAAAATTGAGTCAAGGATTGAGTCTGACAGATCGCTTTCAGTGAACCAGTCCAGAGTATCATCCGGGTCTGACTTTGCTGTTGTGTTCATTTCAGCTGTTTCATCTACATCTGTTGCAGCCGGAGCGGTCTGCTCGCCATTGGCCTGCGGTTTGTCTTTATCAGGCTCGACCTCCGCTTGAACGACTTTCTTGGTACTTGAGATAAGTTCATCAATGAAATCGCCAAAAACGAAATCAGCTTCGATGTCCGGCGCCAGCAAAGAATTGTCAGCTTGGTCACTGTTTTTCTGAACAGGTGCTGATGAAAGCGCATCTTTAATTTTCTTTTTTTCTGTCTCCCCCAAGGCGTTTCCTTTCTTGTGTTTTTCTCTTGAATTTTTTCTTTTTGTCGGTTCTGGTTTAAGCTTACTGTTTTCGCCAAGATGAAAATTATCCGCGAGCGTAAGTTTAGGCATTGCAGGCGGTTCGAGATGTCTATTATTCGCGTTGACAAATTGGGCAAATTGCTTTCTTTGCGGTCGCGTTGCGAGGTCACGCCGCATCAACTCTGCCTGGATTCTTCCCGGCTCGACTTTTGTTTCTCCGTACTGTTTTTTCATCAACTCAAAACTGATGTCGTTGGCATCATACTCTGGGAAATCTGATACAATATCGAGTATTCGGGTTGCGGTTTCCTGACTGAGAAATCGCGTTTCCAGATCCAGACAGCTTTCATCGGAATCTGGCTGGTGTTCAGCCTCAAAGAGCTGTGCTGTTGGCCGGACGGCAACAAATGTGATGTCATCATGCAGCGGCAGATCTTCTCTGAATGAATAAATGCTGTGGCGCAGCTTTTTGCTGAAAGCTTTTAGCGGTAGTTTGTGATATTTTTGAATCACCTGCAAAAGACGTTCTTTACCAAAAATTTCCTGGTCACGATTCATTTCTTCGGTAACGCCGTCTGTGTAGAGCAGCACCGTGTCGGTTTCCTCGATACGAACTTTTTCCGACTTGATGCTGGCGCTGAAATCATCGGGTTCCGGCACTTGCAAACCCACTGGAAACCCGCCCGGATTCAAATAGTAGGTTTTGTTCGTTTTGCCACGGTGAATAATAAGCGGTGTGTGTCCGGCATTGGCAAAGTTGATGATTCCGTTTTTTGTGTTGATGATAAGATAGAGAACGGTAACAAAAACACCGTTTTTCAGGTCATCTTTAAGCAGTTCATTAACACGCCGAAGCACTTCTGCGGCATCCTGGAGTCCGCGCGCCTCAGTACGCAAAGCAGTGCGAATCATGGTCATGACAAGCGAGCCGGGTACGCCTTTTCCGGAAACGTCTGCCACCACAACACCGAGGTGGTCCTGGTCTACTTCAATAAAATCATAGTAATCACCGCTGACAGCGCTGGCGGCTTCATAATGTGCTGTAATTTCGAGCGTGCCCGGTTCCGGCAGCTTGTCGGGCAAAAGCGCTTCCTGAATATCCTGAGCAACTTTGATTTCCCGCTCCAATTGTTCGTTTTTGGCCAGGTGTTCCCGAGTTTGTTGAAGTTCATGCGTGATATCGCTGAATGCCAGAGCAAGTTCACCAATTTCAGAGGATTCGTCTATGTCGAGGTCGTTGGTTAAGTTTCCATGTCTGGTGGCCCGTACCCATTCATTCAGCTTTCTGAGCGGGTGAGAAATGACATAACTGAGAAGGGCAAGTAGAATATAGCTGGCCCCGAGGGAAATGCTCGCCGTTTTCATGTAGCGCAGCCGCCGGAGTTGTAGTTCGTTGTCAACGTAGGTTTTTGTCAGAAAAACATGTACCTTTTTAAACGCTGACTTCCCTGGCTGCAGCGCCAGTTCACGCTCGAATTCGAACACATCAACATTGTCTTGCCGGGTGTAACTGTAAGCGTTTTTCGTTTGAATGGCTGCATTTCCCGGTCGAACAAATTTGCTTGTGAGTTCCGCCGGCACAGTGGACCAGCAAAGATAGCCTAGACTATCTTCCAGAGAAACGCTGTATATAATTCCGGCATTGTCTGTGTAAATCGGTGTGGCAATCCCATGAACATAGGCAAGTCCATCCGGGCCATTTACCAGGCTCGGATCGACCGCGCTTATCTGGTTGGAAATCTGTTTGGTGAGTTTCTTTCCCAGTTGAAGAACATCTTGTTTGGTATGGTTTTCGGCTTGGTAATAAAAGGTGGCAAAGCCGGCCACGTTTACCAGCGTAACCAACAGGATGGCGTGAACAAAGTACTTCAACCGCAGTGTCGGCGGCATTTCCCACAATCGGTTAAAGCTCACAAGAGTTTGCCTGTTTCGGTCGTGTTTTGTAAGGCTGAGGCGATTCCCAGAGTTGGTTTTTTTATACTCTATGTTGTCAAGGAGTTTACGCATCATAAAGATGCCCAGATCCCCCTTTTTTCCCAGCGCCATATTTTCCCGCACATCTGTTTCATTTGACCACATCGGGTCGAAATAGGTGCCCTGATCAATCAGGTTGATGGTTAGACTTTTGCGCTTTATGATGGCCTGGATGGTAATGTAGCCTTCATTTTCGCTATAGACGTTTTCAATGATGTTGGTAGCGGCTTCGTCGATGGCAAGTTTGAAGGCATTGACCAATTTACGGCTAAAGCCGTATTTTCGGCCAATTTGAATGACGAAATCACGCAGGTTGGCCAGGTGGTCAACATGTGCAGGAACGATGAGGTGCTCTTTTTGGGCAAGCCGAAACAACGTGCTATCTCCAGTTACCTCTGTGGTCGGCGATTTGGTTAATCGAAGCCTTGAGTCTCGTTGGCAGACTTTAGAGAGATACGTTTAAGCTGATTTTTTTTCAGACTGCCGAGATAAATGTTGTGGTCGCAACTGTGCGCCAGTTTCTCGGCCAACATCTTGCCCCCAATGGTGTTTATGTCCGATTTATTTATAAAAAAACTCACAGTTGAGTTCAGTGGTATATTTCGTAAATAGCTGTAAGGTGACAAGAGTTCTCTGGCAATGATCTGCGGCGTTAGCTTGCTACCAAGCGGCAAATCCCATTTGCTGGAAAACAGTTCAGCGCGGTGTACGTTTCTGGCATCTAGTGGCTGCCCAACGGTTTCGGCGCTTACGACAATAATTGTGGTTTGGGTGCTGGAAGGTATGACCGGCTCATATTCTTTGTGGGTTTTCAAGCCACGCTGTCTTGAACCGTCTGCCTCAATAAGCACGACATCTGCGAGCTGGCGGATACCTGTAATGTCTGCGCGTTTCACGCCGATTAGTCTGCTCTTGTCCTTGTAATGAGCTTTGGCAATAGCCACGACGTTTAGTTCTCGTAATAACGTTTTTGCTTCTTGAATATAGTCACTGTTTTCATCTTGTAAGACCAGTGCAGTTCCTTGCGGTATTTGAAATTTTGTCGTAGAAGTGACCACAACTTTTAGTCCCTTTTGCACCAGCTCTTTACTCAACTTTTCCATAAGGGTAGACTTGCCGCCGCCGCCGATAATGGAGACAATCCGTTTTTCACTGCCCACTATACCGGGGCAAATCAACTGTGTTAGACTGGTTTTATTCATGTAGTAAAGTTGAAGTTCTATCGCTTCAGGTGCAACGTCGTTTCAGGTTTGAACGTTCATATATTCTACGGAATTTTCACTTGATTGTCTAGGTGATTCTTCTATATTACCTTTAAGTAAATGCAAACAGTGAAATTAGCGTAATTTATAAAGTTTTGCAACAGGTTTTCACTTGTCAGATTTATTTTTTTAGAGCAAAGGAGATACAATGGTAACTGAGGATTCACATGCTTCACAGAAGCATTTTGCAGATTTAATCGCCCAACAACTTCAGCGTGTTGAAGGAATGAAACAAGATTCATCCTGGATTGATTATAGCACACTCAAGCCAATTATAATTGGCATTATCGGTGGCGATGGCATCGGTCCTTTCATCGCCGCGGAAGCACAGCGAATCATTGAGTTTATGGCTAAAGATGAGGTGGCTGCGGGTGCAATTGAGTTTCGTATAATTGATGGGCTGACCATTGAGAAACGCGCCGAGGTTGGCAAAGCCATTCCCGATGATGTTCTCGCTGAAATAAAGAAGTGTCATGTGACGCTAAAAGGCCCAACCACAACGCCGCGCAAAGGTGATCCGTGGCCAAATGTTGAGAGTGCCAACGTCGCGATGCGAAAAGAATTGGAACTGTTTGCAAATGTTCGTCCGGTCAAAGTGCCAAAAGAAGGCCTCGATTGGGTCTTTTTTAGAGAAAATACAGAGGGTGCTTATGCTCTGGGAAGTAACGGTGTGAATGTAAGTGATGATCTGGCAATTGATTTCACAGTTACCACCACTCAGGGAAGTGAACGTTTGCTCCGGTTGGCTTTTGAATATGCGCACAAAAACAATATTGATAAAGTCACCATTGTCACCAAAGCCAATGTGGTTAAAACCACTGACGGTAAATTTTTGGACATAGGTTACAGGATAGCCAAAGAGTATCCGAACATTGAGTGTGATGACTGGTACATCGATATCATGACGGCCAAGCTGGTGGATCCCAAGCGGAGAACGCAGTTTAAAGTCATGGCGCTGCCAAATCTTTACGGTGATATTCTTACAGATGAAGCAGCAGAATTCCAGGGTGGGGTTGGCACCGCAGGCAGTGCAAATATCGGTAAAAAATATGCCATGTTTGAGGCCATTCACGGCAGTGCACCACGTATGGTTGATGAAGGCCGTGCACAATATGCAGACCCATCGAGTATGATCCGTGCGGCTGGTATGCTGCTCAGGCACATAGGCTTTGAAAATCGCGCCGATAGCCTGGAGATGGCCCTTGATATTTGCGGTCAATTGGAAAAGAAAGTAGTCATGACCGGCCGTGACGACGGTGCCACCATGAAGGAACTGGGTGATTACATTATGGAAACTGTGCAAGATCCCAATTTGAAGAAAAAATGGGAAGGTTTTCAGCAGTAAATCAGTTGTGTAATTGATGGCTTTTCTGAGTTTTAGGTGCTCAAAACATGAGAAAGTGGAATCACCCCGAGTGTGCCGTGAAGAATGAGCGGGACGACTCAGCATGGTTCCTCTTTATGCTCTTAAAAAATGACCAACGTTAAGTTGCCGCCGAAATTCAGAAAAGCCGGTTTTGTTATTAAATATTGATCAAAAGGAAATAATTGCATGAGCGCACAGGAAGTAGACGAATTAATAGCGCAGGCAGCCATTAAGGCTAAACAGGAAACGGATGACGAGCCTGAACCGGGTTTGACTGAAGAAGTTGAATGGCCGGTCAAGGCAAGTCTTGGCAGAGGGTTAGAGGGTGCCATTTCAAATACAACTAAAATCGGCTACGTGAATGGGGCAAAGGGCTGGCTGATTTATCGGGGATACAATTGTTTTGATCTGGCCGAGAAATCGAGTTTTGAGGAAACGGCATATCTGCTGTTATTTGGCAAGTTACCCACGCAATCAGAGTTGTCGGGTTTCAACGATAAATTGATTGCTTACCGCAACATTCCCGATGAAGTCTATCAGTTACTCAATACCTTGCCCACTGACAAAAGTCATCCCATGTCGGCGCTGGCAACCGCAGTTTCAGCATTGGGTAATTTTGATGATAATGCCGATGAGGCTACCGTTGAAAATGAAACTGAAATTGCCATTAAACTTATTGCCCAAATGGCCACACTTGCTGGCGCCATTGCCCGCGTACGCAATGGTGAGAAACCCGTACGGCCGAACCCTGCTTTGAGTCACGCAGGTAATTTTCTTTATATGATGACCGGAAAAACGCCGGATGCGCTCAGTGAACGCATTATGGATGCGGCGCTTATTTTGCATGCCGACCATGGCATGAATGCTTCGACTTTCACTACCATGGTTGTGAATTCTTCGTTGTCGGATATGTATAGTTCGGTCGTTGCTGGTATCGGCAGTTTGAAGGGCTCTCTGCACGGCGGCGCCAACGAGGCAGTGCTTTATGATTTAGAGGAAATAGGCAGCCCTGAAAATGTGAAATCCTGGTTTGCCGAAGCGCGCGCGCAAAAGCGCAAGGTAATGGGTTTCGGGCATCGGGTTTATAAGGCTTATGACCCCCGTGCGAGAATCCTGGGCCCGATCGCAGAACTTGTGGCAAGCAAAGATCCTGAAACTAAAAACTTGTATGCGACGGCTGTCGCACTTGAAGAACAAGTTTGCAGCGTTCTCGGCGCAGAAAAAAAGATTTTTCCTAATGTAGATTTTTATTCAGGCATCGTCTACAAAGCCATGGGAATTGAGCCGGCCATGTTTACGCCTATTTTTGCCGTTAGTCGCATTTCCGGGTGGACAGCGCGGGCTCTTGAGTACCTTGCCGACAACAGATTGTTCAGACCACGCGCTATTTATGTCGGACCCGTAAAACAGGATTACGAGTCAATCGAAGAGCGCTAACATGAATATTGAGTTTTGGGTTTGCATGCTGTTTGACAATTAGAGAGGAGGGAGTTCAGTTATTGGACTCCCTTTTTTATTGGTCGCGATTAAAACAGAGAGGTTTGTTATGAACACAGGAGGTGCTTTTCTTACAAGCAGGGTTTGCTCTGAAGAAATCTTTACCCGTGAAAAATTCAACGATGAACAGAACGAAATCGCCAAAGCCGTTGACGAATTTGCCATAGAGCGAATTCGTCCAAACAAAATAGCCATTGAGAAATACGATGAGAAGTTGTCGCTTGAGTTATTGCGGGAATGCGGTGAAATGGGCTTGTTGAGCGTCGATATTCCCGAGGAATTTGATGGCCTTGGTTTAGATAAAGTCACCACGGCAATCGTTGCAGAGAGACTGGCCCTGGGATTCTGTTCCTCGTTCGCAACAACCTATGGCGCCCATTCCGGGATTGGCACTTTGCCCATTGTGTTTTTTGGTAACGATGATCAAAAAAGAAAATACTTGCCGAAACTCGGGAGCGCCGAATGGGTTGCTGCTTATGCTTTGACTGAACCGGAATCAGGCTCCGATGCGCTTGCCGCCAAGACCGTTGCCCGGCTTTCGGAGGACGGCAAGCATTACATCTTAAATGGAACAAAGCAGTTTATTACCAATGCTGCCTGGGCCCAGGTTTTCACCACCTTTGCCAAAGTTGACGGCGACAAATTCACCGGGTTTATCGTTGAGCGGAATACGCCCGGTTTGTCCATTGGGCCGGAGGAGAAAAAAATGGGCGTAAAAGGCTCTTCAACCTGTTCAGTCTATTTTGAGGACGCGAAAGTTCCGGTAGAGAATGTGCTTGGAGAAATTGGCAAAGGTGCTGCCATCGCCTTCAATTCATTAAATATTGGTCGTTTTAAGCTTGGTGCTGCGGCGCTAGGTGGCAGCAAAGCTGTGATTGAGGAGGCGCTCGCTTATGCTTCGGAGCGACGACAGTTTGGCCAACCTATTCGCAATTTTGACCAATTGAAAGGTTATTTTGCGGACATGGTGATTCGTACATTTGCTCTGGACTGTATTGTGTATCGCACAATCGGCCTCATAGACGCAGCCATTGCGACAATCCCATCTGACAGCAAAGCCTACAATAAACATGTTCCCGAGACAATTGAGCGTTATGCTATCGAGGCTTCGATGGTGAAGGTTTATGGCAGCGAAGCCATGGCATTTGTTGCTGATACAGGGTTGCAGGTGTTCGGGGGTAATGGTTTTATCGAGGAATATCCCATGGCATCTGTTCTCAGGGATTCTCGGATCGACAGAGTCTGGGAAGGAACCAATGAAATTAATCGTCAGATCATTTCAGGCTATTTTCTCAAGAAGGCGCTCATGGAGGAATTACCGATTCGCGACGCAATCAATCGCATTGGATTAGAGAAGTCTCATATCGATGCAGCGGCAGCAGATCAGGGTGCGCTTTTTGCTGAGAAACGCGCATTTGAAGCGGCTCGCAAATTAACCTTGTATGTATTTGGCGAAGCAGTCAGTCGTTTTGGCCAGGACTTGCGCAACCAACAGCAGTTGGGAGCCACTTTGGCGGACATGTTCACTGATATTTATCTCATGGGCAGCGCCATTTCACGATACGAGCAGCAGGCATCTACAAAGTCAAAAAATGTCTGGCTGACAATTGTCAGGGCGCTCTGCTCTGAGAAAACGCAGAGTATTTTCGTTGCAGCAGAGTTGGTTATTTTTGCGGCTGTGCAACCGCCTTATCTTGAAAAGGCCCTGGAGCAAGTGAATGCTTTCCGTAAGGAATTGCGGCTTACGGGAAATGTTTTTCAAATGAAGCAGGAAATCGCAGACTATTTGTACGCTGATACCGCCGACGCAATTTTTGGATAGATGCATTCTTTGAATTCAGCAAATTGGTTTGAAAAGATTCTTAACAATACTCTATAAAATGCAAGGAGCAAAATATGTCACAGCAAAGTCGCTCTACCGTTATCATCGATGCGGTACGCAGCCCAATTGGTGTAAAAAATGGCAAGCTGGTGGGCATTCGTGCTGATGAGTTATCGGCCCAGGTTGTAAAAGGACTTTTGAGTAGAAATGCCAATTTCCCGGTTGACAAAATTGAAGATTTTGTGCTTGGGTGCGCTTTTCCTGAAGCAACACAAGGTATGCTTATGGCGCGCGGTGTCTCTTTGTTGGCAGGGCTGCCTGAAACCGCGGGTGCTAAAGTGGTCAATCGTTTTTGCGGCTCCTCCATGGATGCTGTGCATCAAATAGATCAAGGCATACTTGCGGGTGATCTTGAGGCAGGCCTGGCCGGCGGCGTTGAAGATATGTTTGCCATTCCCATGGGCGGTTACAATCCGAGTTTTCACCCCGGGCTTGCTGAAATGCAATATTATATTGGCATGGGTGAAACGGCTGAAAATCTCGCGAATGATGGCAAAATCAGTCGTGAGCGCCAGGAAGCCTTTACAGTAGAATCACACAGGAAGGCGCTCGCCGCATGGAAAAGTGGACGCTTCGATAAAGAGGTTGTTGCCATCGAAGTACAGAGTGGCAAGGTCAGCCGGGACGAAGGTCCTAGAGAACCGGATCTCGAGAAAATAAAATCCCTCAAACCTGCTTTTCTAGCGAATGGCACCGTGACAGCGGCAACCAGCAGTCCATTTTCCCTGGGAGCTGCTGCTTTACTCCTCTCCAGTGAGAAACTCGCACTTGAGCTTGATTTGAAACCGCGGGCGAGAATTGTCTCTCGGGCAATTGCCGGGGTCGATTGGAAGCGCATGGGTATGGGGCCGATTCCGGCCACTGAAAAAGCGTTAAAAAGGGCAAACATGACCATCGACGACATCGAAGTCATTGAGCTTAATGAAGCCTTTGCAGCGCAATCACTTTATGTTATCGAAACGGCTGGTTGGCCGATTGACAAAGTGAATTTGAACGGTGGTGCCATTGCACTCGGCCACCCGCTTGGATGTTCAGGCGCTCGAATCTTAACCACATTGTTGAATGTGATGGAGCAGAATAATGCCAAAACCGGGTTGGCGACCATGTGTATTGGCGGTGGTCAGGGCATCGCAACTATTATTGAACGAGTTTAGGAGGGTGGTGTTATGACGCAGAAAATCGAAAAAGTAGCCGTGCTCGGTGCAGGTGTCATGGGGGCGCAACTTGCCGCTCATTTCTCCAACGCCGGCATTCCGGCATTGTTGTTTGATGTGAATCAGGAAGTTGCTGAAAAAGGCAAACAAGCTGCTCTCGGCTTAAAGCCTGCCCCGTTTTACAACCTGAAAACAGCGGCTCTGATAGAACCGCGAAATTATGACGAGCATCTGGCTGAGCTGAAAGAAGCGGACTGGATTCTGGAAGCGGTGATTGAACGCCTCGACATTAAACAGTCGCTTTTCCAACGTATCGTGCCTGTTCTCAAGCCTGGGGCAATTGTGACTTCTAATACATCCGGCATTGCTATTGAGAAAATGATGCATGGCATGGCAGCGGATTTCCAGAAGCGTTTTCTCGTCACTCACTTTTTTAACCCGCCGCGTTATATGCGGCTTCTTGAGATTGTGGCTGGAGAAAATACCGATGCAAAGGCTGTGCAAACCATGGCATATTTTTGTGAGACAGTACTTGGCAAAGGCATTGTTCACGCCAAAGACACGCCGAATTTTATTGCCAATCGTATCGGTACTTTTGGCATGATGCTCACCATGAAGCTTACCCGTGAAATGAAATTATCTGTTGAAGAAGTTGATAAATTAACCGGGAGCATTGTGGGGCGTCCCAAGAGCGCTACCTTCCGCACAGCAGATGTGGTGGGTCTGGACACGCTGGCGCACGTGGCTGCCAATACCTTTGAATTTTGTCCAGACGATGAACAGCGAGATGTTTTCAAGGTACCTGAATTTCTTCAGAAAATGCTTGAAGCGGGCCTGATTGGGCAGAAAGTCAAGAAGGGATTTTATCAGAAGGTCGGCAAGGAAATTCTCTCTCTCAATTTTGATTCTCTTGAATATGCACCGCAGAAAACGGTGCGCTTTGATGGTTTCCGAGTGGCAAGGGGTTTTCAACGCACGGCTGACAAGATCAAAGCGCTGACCTACAGCGACGACGTGGCCGGAAAATTCTTCTGGGAATTGGTGGCAGGGACATTGATCTACACAGCCAACCGGGTTCCCGAAATTGCGGATGACATTGTTAGTGTGGATAGCGCCATGAAATGGGGTTTTGGCTGGGAGCTTGGCCCGTTTGAAACATGGGACGCCATTGGTGTGGAGCGATCGGTGCAACGTATGAATGATGAGGGCAAAAAGGTGCCGGCCTGGGTAAAGGAAATGCTGGCTTCAGGACAGGCACAATTTTACGCACACCGCGACGCCGCCAAAACCTATTTTGATGTCGGCAACAAGAAAGTGATCGACTACCCGACCAGCAAGATGGAAATTGACTTACAGCAAGTGAAAGCTTCCGGCGGGTTGGTAAAAAGAAACTGGTGTGCCAGCCTTCTCGACATCGGCGATGAGGTTGCCTGCCTGGCATTTCACAGTGCGTTGCAACCTCAAATGAACCCGATTGACGGCTCCATCATCGATATGATGCGCGAGGCGGTGGAGCTGGTTCCGAAGCACGGTTTTCGCGGACTGGTGATCGGGCATCAGGGGCCGAATTTTTCTGCGGGCGCAAACATTGCCTTGATTGTCCAAGCCTGTGCGGCCGGTGCGTGGGACCAGATCGAGCAACTCACAAAAACGTTCCAAAATGCTGCCCAAGGCCTGAAGTTCGCCGGCTTTCCGGTTGTAGCAGCGCCATTTAATCTTTGCCTTGGCGGCGGATACGAAGCCGCAGCTTGCGCCGATCGACTAGTTGCCTCTGCTGAGCTCTACTGTGGTCTGGTAGAAGTAGGTGTTGGCCTGATACCGGGTGCCGGCGGTAATTTGCGCGTGCTTCTGAACAATTTGAACAAACTCGAAAAGGCGCGCAGTGGCCCGTTTCCCGTGGTGCAGAAAACTTTTGAAACCATCGCGTTTGGGAAGGTGTCCTCATCGGCAAAAGAGGCCGTGGCTTTCGGTTATCTCACCAGAAATGATGCAATTGTACTGAATTCGGCCCACGTGTTGTCTTCTGCCAAAAGAGCCGTTCTCGATTTAATTGACGGCTACAAACCACCAAAAGAACGAGAGGACATTCTCCTGCCGGGCGAAGGTGTAAGGTTGGCCATTGAAGCCATGTTGCAGGACATGGTAAAAGCTGGGAAAATATCACCGCACGATGCTTTAATAGGTACAAAACTGGCCAATGTGCTTACCGGCGGTAATATTGCTTCAGCAACGAGACCTGTTTCCGAGCAAACTCTGCTTGATCTTGAACGTGAGGCTTTTGTCAGCCTGTGTGGCGAAAAACTTTCGGTCGACAGGATGAAATTCATGTTGAAAAAAGGCAAGCCGCTGCGGAATTAATGGTATAATCTGTAATAGAAAATGTAAAGTAGAAATGCGGTAATTCTTTGCTGAGAAACCCTCAAGGTCTGGTGTGTTCACCGGGGACATCGCGGTTACGATATGCCTGCAATAAACCTGAAGGCCTTGAGGGTTTCAACAAGCGCTGGTGCATCCCTTTGAAAAGCGATATTTCTCCCCCCTTCTATATTTTACTATTGCCTGGATTAGTCATAAATTTACAAATAGAATTTAAACTATTAATGCATAGTATGTTATCTGCTTGTTAACTTGGAAAATTTATTTTAAACGCAGAGGACACAAAGAACCCTGAGAAAGGCGATGTGGTTATTGTAAGACTTTTACATAAACACCTAATCTGCTCTATTCATAAATTTTGCCACAGAGTACAAAGCACACTGATAACACAGAACTTAGAACAAGTGCTCCTAATAAAAAAAATATAAAGAGCGGGTGAAGGTTCTCACTTTTCTTAAGCCTTAATTATTTGCTTTTTAAAACACTGTGCTCTCTGCGGCACTCACCGTTCTCAGCGAATTCTGCGGAAAATTTTTCAATGCCTTATTAGGGTGGCTGTTTTTACCACTTTTAACGTTTAAATAATTTTCCCAGTTGTGGGAACGCATCTTTTTACATTCCTATTTCCAAAATGAGTTCATGTTTTTTTTAGAATTCAGCGCCCGCCTGAACAGCCTTAAATTACAATAAAACAGCCTTCTGTTACGCTTACCAACTACTTCAACTATTTGGTACTTTCTTTGCGGTAATCTGTGCAGTCCATTGATCTCAAGAACGCAGCCATGTTCACACTGTTGCAAGAGGTGATTTAGATGATTACAGAAAAACGACCTGAGGCTAACCTCAAATCCGCTTATCGCAAGTTCATTGAGGTTGGCATAATCCTGTCATTGTTAATCCATATTCTGCTTTTCAGGGCAGTCCCTGAGTTTGGTATGGCGAGTGATGGAAAAAAAGCGAAAGATATTGTTATCAGTGTGGCAGACATTCCACCAACCGAACAGATCGTGCTTCCGCAACGTCCACCGCGGCCATCGATCCCGATACCAACTGAGGATGAGAGTATTCCGGACGATGTAACCATTGAATCGACAGAGTTGGATATTTCGGAGATTCCGCCACCACCGGAGCCTTCTTTGTCTGATGGGTATGGTAGCTACGAATTCATTCCTTACGACGAGCCACCTGTGCCTATCGGTGGTTTTGCCAAAATCAGAAGCAATTTGGTTTATCCCCAAATTGCAGTAAAAGCAGGCATTGAAGGTTCGGTGGTAATGGGCGTGCTCATCGATGAGCAAGGCAGGGTTCTTAAAGTAGAGGTGCTGAAGGCAGCAGGAAATAATATAGGCTTTGAGGAGGCCGCTGCAAAAGCGATTAAGTCTACGAAGTGGAAACCGGCCAAACAAAGAGATGTGCCTGTGAAAGTCTGGGTGTCTGTCCCGATTCGCTTTTTGTTGGCTAAAAGTCAAACATCGTGAAGAGGAGGTAGAGTATGTTGAAACTTAAAAAAATCTTGATGCCGACTGATTTTTCGCTCAACGCAAGTCAGGCGTTGCGTCACAGTGTGGTCCTCGCGGACCGTTTCAACGGGGGCATTACGGTGCTGCATGTTGTTGCCCTGTTTAATGTGGACCCAAATGAAAGTGAGAATGCTTTTCCCGAGCTGCTCGAGTTTTATGAGATTCTTGAGAGCCAGGCTAACGACAAGATGGTTGATTTACGGGAAAAACTGGTACATACCGCACTTGACTGTGTGGCGGTCCGCGGATTTGATCCGGCACGGGAAATCGTCAATTATGCCTCGGAGCATGATAGCGATCTTATTGTGATGGGCACGCATGGCCGCTCAGAGATCGCGCATTTCCTGTTGGGAAGCGTTGCTGAAAGGGTGATGCGTCAGGCTAGTTGTCCGGTTATGACGATTTCACATCAGGAAAAGTGGATGTTCGAAACACCGGAATTCAATAAGATTTTGGTTCCAATAGATTTTTCCGAATTTTCACGTGAAGCCATTCCGCACGCCGTTGAATTCGCGGCAAAATTTAATGCATCCATCCAGTTTATCCATGTCGTTGATCAGCGTTTGTATCCTGCCTTTTATGTTGTTGGCGAAGGTGCGGTTTTTGAAACGGAGCCGCAACTCGTTGAGAAGTCATTAAAGACAATCAACGAGTTTGTCAGTGATTCTGTTGCCGATTTGCCCGCCGACGCTTGCGTTGTGCGTGAAGGTGTGCCGCACACGGAAATTGCCAATTACGCCCTTGCCCATGAGGTTGACTTGATCATGATGACAACCCACGGACTCACGGGAATAGAAAAACTGCTCATTGGTTCGACGGCAGAGAAGGTTGTGCGAAAGGCTCACTGTCCGGTTTTGTCGATAAAACCTGATCTTTATGAGGGTTAAGAAGATGAAAACACTTACCGCAAAAGACATCATGAGCAGAAATATTCTTACTGTGCCATCTGACATGAACGTTCATGAGCTTGCCGGTTTTTTTACAGAGAAAATGATTTCCGGCGCACCCGTCGTGAATGACGCCGGTACGCTGCTTGGCGTGGTTTCACTTGCCGATATTGTTCGAAATGATGAACGCCGCGTCACCATTGCCGGCGAAGCCATGGCATCAGAGTATTATCTTTCAGGGTGGGAAGATGAGCTGAGTAGCGATGATATGCAGGAATTGCATCTTGAGGCTAATGCAGACTTGACGGTTGCAGAAATCATGACGCCTCTGCTTTTTAAGGTGTCTGAAATGCAACCCATATCCGAGCTAGCCGACACGATGATTTCTGGTCGCATCCATCGACTTCTTGTCACGCGCGATGACAAAATCGTCGGCATCATCACAACTTTAGATATGTTGAAGGCGATTCGGGAATACACCAGTTGACAGGTGGGTAATTTACTTAAGCGATTCAAGCGAACATCTGAATCTAAACAAATATGAGTTTCCTCCGCAACGCAATGTAGAACGTCCTCTCAAGTGGGACTGCTTGCAGTCTCACGACTTTCTACTGCAAAAGGCGTCACGCCGAGTCTCTTGATCGGGCTCGGTGTTGACGTTTTTTTTTACAGAAATACCACCTCAATAACAATGCAATTCAAGTGCATTTGCTGCGCATGAGGATTTGCAGAATAAGCTCTTATTGACTATCGTTTCTCTGTTTTTGCCGACCATGCGTTGTTCAGACTAAAGGTGCCATTCCGAATTATTTCTGTATTTGAATTCTGAAGGGTTAACTTTACGGTTAAATTGTAGTCGCCAGCCTTTAAGTTGGAAACATCTAATTTCAGTGTTTTCTCAGGATTACTCTTCTTAGTCTCAAATGCGTAAGCTTTTCTCAACGATTCTGTTTTCTTGTTTATTTTCCCTTAAATATGGAAGATAGGGGATTTCACGAGGTCTTCCGAAATGAGTTCTTTAATTTCAATCAGCAAACGATAATTACATAGCAGTCTTCTTTGCAGTCAGGTGCAAGCACAAATAACTGCATTGTTCAGAAATAGGGTTTATTCTTGCTATTGTAACACTGCTGTGTTATTTTTTATCCCAGCTATTATTATCACCAAAACACTCGAGATAAATATGTTTAAAGCGCCTTTTGATGTAAACAACTCAGAATTTCGCGATACTTTTTTCAGGGAAATTCTGCCTGCGGCCATTGCAGCGTTACAGCCCGGCACCAAACCCAAATGGGGAAAACTAACCGCGCAGCACATGATTGAGCATTTGCTCTGGAGCTTTGAGATGTCAACCGGCAAGGTCGAGGTAGAGTGCAGTGCGCCGGAAGATAAGCTGAAAGGGCTCAGGTCTTTCTTATTCGTAAACAGGCCGATACCGACCGGTTTCAAACACCCTTTAACGGATGAAAATTTGCCCACTTTACGCTACAAAAATATTGAAGAGGCCAGGTCGGCATTCAATTCAGAACTGAAGCTTTATTTGGACTACACCCGTGCCAATCCAAATAAAAAGCACACAAATGCCGTGTTTGGCTTGTTGCGTGCAGAGGAGTGGCATCGTTTCAACTATAAGCACTGTTATCATCATTTGCTGCAATTTGGCTTGATTGAGCAAGTCGAACCACGCGACTGACCGGCCACCAACTAGGGTTATTTAAGGAGAAGGAGAAATGAGCACACCTGCAATTTTACGAATTGGTTTACTTTATTTTTTGATTGTGCTTTTATCCGGTTTCACGAATCCGGCAACGGTCCAATCTCAACCGAAACAGAATTCGGCCCACGACTTTGCTTTACAAAGCTCACTGCCTTTGGTAATGAACACCCGAATATTACAGGGGAATTCTTCCAGCTACGTTGTTTCAGCGCCTGGCCGGTCGCGCGGTTTAATGGCACAGCAGTTTACACGGAGTGGCCAGGGAACGCAAGTGTCCATCATTGCACCTGGCATCGGTGGGCTTGTCGGCGCTGCTGCTGGTTTTGTGGGAGGCGGGCTTATTGGCGCTGCACTAGCTCGTAACGACAGAGGCGATGGCTGGGCCGAACTCGGTGGTTTTTTAATGGGTGCTGTGATAGGCGAGGTAAGTCTCACACCTGTGGGTGTGCACATAGGCAACAAGCGGCAAGGAAGTCTTGCTTTAGATTTTTTAACTTCTGCTGTCACCGGAATTGGTGGACTAATTATGGCTAGTCAATTAAGTTATGCCCAGTCGCTGCTGGTGCTAGTGCCTGTTGTACAAATATCCGCTACAGTTGCAGTTGAACGTATGCGTGGCCGGTGAAAGGAAGGAGAATCTTCTCAGAATCTGAGTCGAGTACCATGTTTTGCTACAGTCCCATTCCGAAGCTACGCCGGATAAATTCAATCCTCTGGCCGTCGAAAAGAAGCAGGCTTTTCTATCCAAAATCCAACCGATTTTTGTAATTCCTGAGCGTCTAATCCATCTGCAGCCCGTTTTTTTTACTTTTTGTTGTAAACCCAATTAAAATAAAGGTAAAGGGGGTACCTATGTAGGTACCCCCACCTACCTCAGAGCTCGGCCGTTGAACCTCTGAGGCGCAACGCTTAACCTTTTAGCTCGGCGCGCGAGGGTCAAAGCTCGGCTTTTGAGGCTCAGAGCTCGGCCGTTGGACTTCTGAGGTGCAACGTTGAACCTTTTACCTCGGTGTGCGAGGGTCAAAGCTCGGCGTTTGAGTCTCAGAGCCCGGACGATGAATTTTTGAGCTGCGGCGTTGTATCTTTGAAATTCAACACCCGGGGTAAAAGCCCGGCCATTGCAGGTTGAAGGAAGATGTGTGAAGAAAAAAAATCGTGTTACCCGGCGAACAAGCTTGCAGGAGACTGCGCCAGAGTTTTCAGCTCGTCGGAAATCGTGAAGGAAATGGTGTTTTCAGTAGCCATGTCAAGTCTCCTTGCTTGTGAAAAGGTACATCCATTTTGTCTGATGCGGTGCCAACCTTTCAGTAAATGTGCCGATGGATGTTTCCGAAGTTTAATATTTCTGCCTTTGACACTAAGTGTGCTCTGATTGCAGTCTTGACAGCTTCAATTTACCTAAAATGTGACATTTTTGCCTAAATGTTCTAACTTGGGGATTATTACTGAATTCTCAATGTCTTTTAGTATTGAGGCAAGTTCCTTTTTCAAAGTGTGAGACACGATTGAACGTTCAGCCGGCGAAGGCCCAACGTTGAGAGAATGAAATCTACTCAGCTAATCTGAAAACCGGTGGTAATTAGAATCTAAATGGAGTTTTGTTATGAAGAAACCTAATCTTGCGTATTGTACTTTTGTATTAGCCATTTCTATTACATTTGGTATGAGTTGTAAGCAATGCTCCCCGACCAATGGAGAAAATACGCCCACGCCGGGTACCTGGGAATTCCTCGGTTTGAAAGGAAAGTTTGTCAGGGATTTGGTGCTTGCAGGAGATGACCTCTATGCTTGTGCCGGTCAGGGTGGGCTGATCCGGCTTGCTTTGGCCAACAATGACACCAACTGGCAGTACCTTGGATTTGAAGATTCGGGATTACCTGGTGTGACCTCTGTTTATGTTGATAGTAGCATTTTTGTTGGTATAGCGCAACACGAAGATCCAGGTCTTAGTCTATTTAGATCGGATGATTTCGGAGCAACCTGGGTTCCTTCCGATAGTGGTATTCGGGATATACGATATCCTGCACGCGCCCAGGTTTTTGCTCTCGCTGGTTCCCCAGAGGCAAGCAATGCTCTTTATGCTGGTTTATCATCCTCAATATACAAAAGTTCAGATTCCGGGCTTTACTGGCAATTAGTCCATGAAGGAATCCAGGATATACGTTCGATTCGGATTAATCCAAGTGATGGTAACGATATTTGGGCAGCAGGAGAATCAGGTCGTGAAACATCCTTGATTTTGCACTCAAATGATGGTGGTTTAAATTGGGAAGAAGTTTACCCATATAGATTTCTTCTCCCTTATGATATCACGGCTTATGACGTTGCAGTTGATCCTTGGCATGGGGGGGGCGTTTATACTGGTACATCGCATAGGATTGCGAAAAGCACAGATAACGGCCAAAGTTGGCAGGAAATATTAGAATTTGGTGCGCTAAAATTAGCCATCGATCCAGGTAATCCAAATGAGCTTTGGGCAACAACAGTATCGTTACACAGGACACTCGATGCTGGATTGAATTGGGAAGCCCTATTAACGTTGCAAGATATTGGGCTGCCGGTTGAACAAACTGTCTTTCACGCTTTGGCTGTGGACTGGGAAAAAAGAGTTCTATACTTAAGCATCGTACGCCTCTATAGCAATCATGGCTGGGGTGTTTATAAGCTGTATTTTTGATAAAACAAAATATTACTATGAAACAAATCTATTACAGGAGGATTAGTTCATGATTTATCAAAATAAAATATTCAGACCGCTACAGTTATTTTTGATAATCATTTTTGCTGTTGTTTTAACAGCGCCAGAGTCTTACTCACAAATGCAGAGATTTACTGTTCAAGGAAAGGAATATCGATTTGATAACGGTAAATGGTATTCTTATTTTAATGGAAAGGCAGGCGATGAAATCATTCCCCAGCGTTTAGTTGTACGTCGCAAAGACCGTAGTGATGTTAACACTCCTTATTTACAGAGTCTAAATTTAACAGGTGTTTCTTTGGCAAGTAAACGTTTTCTTGATGGTTTTTATGTAATTGGGATAGCTTCAGAACAGAATCCATTCAATGTTGCTTCCGCTCTTGAAAATGCCAGCAAATTTGACGTTATAGAGTTTGATGCATACGGGAAACGTCAAGGAACACCTAGCGATCCCTTGTATATCAACCAATGGAATCTACCAAAAATTGAAATGCCAAAAGCCTGGGATATTACTACAGGAAGCAACTCTGTCATTCTATCTGTTATCGACAGCGGCACCAGATATACTCACGAAGATCTGGATGGAAATATCTGGCTTAATACCCCCGAAGATAGAAATGGGAACGGTAAACCTGATTTTACTCCTTTAGAAGAGGGAGGCGATTTAGATGGATTTGATCAGGATAATAATGACTATGTGGACGATTTAATAGGCTGGGATTTTGCAGGGGATAACAATCCTTATGATCAAAATGGCCATGGAACATGGGTTTCCGGAATCATGTCGGCACAGACAAATAATTATGAAAATGGCAGTTATATTGGAATAGCCGGCATCGCTGGCGGCTGGAATAGCATAAAAGGTGGAAACCTAATGGTGCTCAGGGATGGAGGGATTTTTCCTGTTCATTCTCTTAGTGCCCAGGCAATTGAATATGCCGCAGAAAACGGTGCCAAGGTCATTAATATGAGTACACAATGGAAAGATGATTGGACGGATGTAAAAGATGCAATCGATGATGCGGTCAATAATTATGGTGTGGTAGTCGTTTCAATTGCCGGCAATAATGGCCTGGAGAGTGACCCATCGATTCGATATCCCGGGAAATACGCAAACACTATTGCTGTTGGTGCAAGTGACCAGAATGATTTTCGTGTTGTTATTGATGATGATCCGGATCCAACAAAAAACTACGCCAGCGCCGTTGGTCCGGAATTGGATGTTATGGCGCCAAGCCACGTTAAAACTACAGGACGGTCAAGTGATCAAGATTACAAAGATGAATTCACCGGCACCTCTGCTTCTGCCCCACATGTCGCCGGACTTGCCGGACTTATACTCTCTATAAACCCTTCATTGTCCTGGCAGGACGTACGCGACATTCTTAGAAGCTCCGCTGATGAAGTGGCTGGCATGGGGGGGCAACAATTCACTAATGAATATGGCTACGGCCGCATCAATGCCTATGAAGCGCTCAAATACACCATTGAAAACTACGGTGGCACCCTTAGTAGCGACGTTGTCACGTTCACGGAAGATATTACCCTGAAAAGCGGCGTTACCTTATTCATTGGCGATCCAAGCGCGCCCCAAACTACGTTAATATTGGAGGACAATGTCACAATCACCGTGAACTCAGGCGCCACCCTGACTATTGAAGACGATGTTGTTTGCGATTATGGCTTGGGTGCAGCAATTATTTGCAATGGCACATGCACAGGCTCGACAAACTGTTGCATAAGCTACACCCTGGGAACCTTTGTACAGGGAAGTGGCAACATTGATGTGTCTCAAATAGGCATCCTTGGCCCTGTGGGCCAAAGTTATTCATACTGCGAAGGCACGCAAGTACAACTAACTGCCAACCCGGCTCAATGCTCGGGTTTCACCAATTGGACAGGCGACTTGAGTGGCAGTACAAATCCTGCGACCATCACAATGGATGGCAAAAAAAATGTAACGGCGATATTTCAACCGAGTCCTTCTTGCGCCTACAGAGAACTAACAACCAATGTGCAGGGTTCCGGCAGCGTCGGCTTGAATCCGCCGGGCGGTTCGTATGAGGACGGAACACAAGTTACCTTAACGGCCGACCCTGCATCCGGTTGGTCCTTCTCAAACTGGAGCGGCAAC